>NZ_CAKAKL010000007.1:300000-375072 GCF_916619195.1 Inquilinus sp. Marseille-Q2685 | reverse complement strand
TCGACCCCGGGCTGCGGCGCCTCCACCGCTTCCGTGCGGGTGGCCTCGATGATCTCCATATGGACGTCCGCCGCCCGGGCGAGCATGCGCAGATGCCGGGCCGCCCGCTCCTCCTGAAGAGCGGGCGTGGCCTCCGGTGCCTGATCGGTCTGCGTCGCGTCCATGGAACATATCATGAACGAGCGCAGCCGATAATACTACTGCGATCGTGATCCCGGCCTGCAGGCCGGATCCGGGCGCCCGGTCCGGCAATAGCATCATCCGGCTTCAGCCCGCCAGCCGCAGCCGGAAGCGGAACTGCAGCGTGCCCTCGCACCACATCGGGAAGTTGGTGCCCCATTTGTTGTTGTGCAGGTTGATCCGCACGCCGCCGGAGACATCCGGCAGGCCGGGGGCGAAGGGCATGAACGGCGACGCCGCCGGGGCCGCCAGCGGCGCGTCGGGCGAGCGGAGGTCGAGGACGCCGCCACCCGCCAGCCGGCCGCGGATGCCGGACACGGCCTGCAGCTGCCCGCCGCCCTTCGGCGTGATGCGGTCGGCCGGCTGCCACAGCCCCATCTTGCGGAAGTCCCAGCCCTCGACCCCGGCCGGGGTGAAGCCGAGGAAGCTCGCCTCCGGCATCCGGTTCGCCGGCTTGTCGCGCAACACGAGGACGAGGTCGAGACTGCCCTCGTTCCCGGCCCCCGCCGCCGCGATCCGAAGCTCCACCCGCCGCGGCGCGCCGAACACCGCATGCGCCTCCTCGGGCAGGTCCAGCAGCAGCGTCGCCCCGGACCCGCCGGGCCCGTCCTGCGCCAGCCCGGCCAGGCGCGGCCGCCAAGCGGCGGAGCGCGCGGTCCGCGCCCGGTCCAGCCCCGGCTTGCCGTGGTCGAGCAGCGCCCATTCGAGCCGCTGGGTCAGGTAGCCCTGCATATGCGCGGCGACATCCGCCGCGTCGTAGCTCTCATAGCCATAGGCGATCAGGCTGCCGCCGATCCCCTGCAGCGTCCGGTCGTCCGGCGCGGTCAGCGCGCCCACGGCCCCGGTCGTCCCGTCGATGGTCAGACGCCAGTCTCCGGCCCGCACCTCGACGGCTCCGGCCGCCGGCGCGTCCGCCTCGACGGGAGCGCCCGGCCGCAGCTCGGCCAAAGCCTGCTCCGCGACCCGCCGATCGGCCGGCGACAGCGCCTCCACGGCCGCATCGAGATATCCCCGCTGCTCGGCCCAGGAGGTTTCGGCGAAGCGGAAGCGCGGATCCAGCCGCCGCGCCGCCTCGAACGCCGGCCGGTCCCAGGCATCCTCGTCGCGCAGGAAGGTCTTCACGTCGACGCCGCAAGTGTGCTCGGCGACCATGGCCAGGCGCCGGCCGAAGGCCAGGCGGCCATGGTCCAGCCCCTCCTCAGCGAAGCGGTCATAGACCCGCTGCAGCGCCAGGAAGCGGGCGGTCTTCTCCGGATCGCTGGCGCTGCCGTGGATCCAGCTGTCGCCGATCTCGCGGTCGACCACCGGGAAGCGCTCGCGCTCCGGCCAGACCGCGGCGGCGAAGTCGTCCAGCGTCGAGGCCCGGATCACGGCGCCCGGATTCGCCGCCCGCAGTTCGCGGTGGCATTCCACCGCCGCCGAGACGCCCTGCGGCCCGACATTGTCCGAGGTGTGGGCGAAGCTGAGCCCCTGATCCATGCCCTCGGGGAAGAAGGTGGCGCCGTAGCTGCTCTGATAGGCGACCAGCACCTCCTCCCCCGACGGCGCGCGCCAGCGGAACAGCGGCGGCACCTGCGGCAGGGTCGAGGCCGAGTTGACGCCGATGTGCAGGAAGCGGATGCCGGCCTCGGCCAGGATCGGCACGATACCCAGCGGATGGCCCGGCACGTCGGTCATCTTGGCGGCGACGGTCGTGGTGCCGAAGCGTCGGTCCAGCGCCTGCGCGTAGGACAGCCCGGCGCGGAACAGCGCCGGCGACATCAGCTCGGTGTGGGTGGTGAAGGGCAGGCCGTGCCAGCGGATCAGCCCGCGCTCGATCGCCCGTTCCAGCCGCCGCACCTTATCGCGCGGCTGGGTCTCGAGATGGTCCCAGATCAGCCAGGCGCCTGTGGTCCAGACGAACATGCGCTGCGCCGGATCCTCGGCGTGGAAATGCTCGCCGGTGTCGATCGCGCGCGGGATGAACACCTCGTGGTATTCCCGCCGCACCGTCTCGGCCAGCTGGGTGAAGCCGATGTCGAGATGCGTCTTGAAGACGAGGTGGATCGTCCGGCCGGTCATCGGGTGGTCCTTGGTGGGGTGCAGCAGCTCGTCCGGAAATGCGCTGGCGTGAGTCGATTGGTGTCGGTTTCGAGAACCGGAGCGCAGCGGACGTTAAGTCCGTGAGCACCGGAAGCGGAGAAACCGGCATCAAGCGGCCGCGCCAGTAGCATTTGCGGGCGGGCTCCTAGCCGACCGTGCTGCGGACGACCAGCTTGGTGCGGATCGTCTCGACCAGCGGCGGGGCGGCGCGGTTCTGCAGGCGCTGCAGGATCAGCCGCACCAGCGCGGCCACCCGCTCCTCGACATCGATCTTGATGGTCGTCAGGTCGTAGCTGCGCCAGGCGGCCTGGTCGATGTCGTCGAAGCCGACGACGCCGACATCGTCCGGCACCCGCCGGCCCAGGGCATGGCGCAGCGCGTCGAGCGCGCCGAAGGCGCTGACGTCGTTGGCGGCGAACACGGCCTGCGCGCCCGGCCCGCCGCGGAACAGCTCGATCGTCGCGTCGAAGCCGCGCTGATAGCTGAAATCGCCCTCCACCACCGCGGCCGGCGGCAGGCCGCGGACCGCCAGCACCTGCTGCAGCGTGCGCAGACGCGCGGTGTTGGCCTGGGCCTTCGGGTTGCCAGCCAGATAGGCGAAGCGCCGCCGGCCGAAGCCGGTCAGCAGCGCCACCGCCTGCTCGATGCCGTCGCGCTGCAGCACGCGCAGGCAGTCGAAGCGGTGCATCGCCGATCCCGGCGGCGGCCCGGGGTCGGCCGACTCGTTCGGATAGTCGACATAGACGGGCACCGCCTGGTCGAAGGCGCGGTGCAACTGGTCGGGCGGCACGTTCTCGGTGAACACCACCACGCTGTCCGGGTTGTATGCCCGCATATAGGACAACAGCTTCGGGTCCAGGCTGCGGTCCACCTGCGTCTTGAACAGCAGGGTGGCGAAGCCGCGGTCCTGCAGCGCCGTGGTCAGCGCATCGATCTCCAGGCTTTCCCAGGGGCTGCAGACATGCGGCACGATCACCCCGACCAGATGCGACCGCTGCGTCGCCAGCGCCCGGCCCGCCATGTTCGGGACGTAGTTCATCTCCTCGGCGATGCGCAGCACCAGCTCGCGCTTGTCGGCCCTGAGCGGCGCCTTGGGGTTGAACGCCCGCGAGACCGCGGCGCGCGACACCTTCGCCCGGTCCGCCACGATCTCGGCGATGGATTGTCCCTTCCGGCTTCCGTCCGCGCTGCCCACCACCGCCTCGACTGAAATCGCTTTCATCCACACTGGGTGGGCGGCGCAGGGCTGTCAAGCGCAGTCACCGAGAATTTCGGCGAGATTGCTTGGATTTTAATGATCCCCGAGCGAACCGCGTCGCACGGGGCGATCGCGATTGACGAGGAATTGAAAGCGTGTTCACTTCTGGCTGAGCCGCATCCCGCCTGAAGGATGCGCCGCCATGGGAGGACACAGCGCATGACCGCACATCGCCTGGGGAGTCTCGCCGCCGGCCTGATCGCCACCCTGAGCTGGGGCGCACCGGCACACGCCGCCGACCTGTCGATCGTCTGCCGCTGCGTCGAGGGCGGCGTGAACACCGAGCTGGCGACCTGGATCAAGAGCTGGGTCATCCCGGAATTCGCCAAGACCCCCGCCGGCGCCGGCCACACCGTGACGCTGAAGAGCTTCGGCGGCACCGACGAACAGCTGACGCAGCAGCTGGCGCTCGACTTCTCCACCGGCGCCGGGGCCGACGTCTCCAGCTTCGACGGCTTCCTGATCCCCAGCTTCGTCGAGGGCGGCCTCTTGAAGCCGCTCGACGAGATCGCGGGGGCGGAGGTCAATGACTGGGAAGGGTGGTCGCACATCTCGCCCGGCGCCCAGGCGCTGATGTCCTATCAGGGCAAGCGCTATGGCCTGGCCGAGGGTACCGATGTCCGCGTCATCTTCTACCGCCGCGACGTCTTCGCGAAGGCCGGGCTGAAGGCCGATGGCTGGCAGCCGGCCAGCTGGGACGAGCTGCTGGCCGCCGCCCGCGCCCTGAAGAAGGCCGACCCGGACAGCTTCCCGCTGCAGATCAACGCCGGGGTCTCGATGGGCGAGGCCACCACCATGCAGGGCTATTACCCGCTGCTGCTCGGCGCCGGCGAGGCGCTGCAGGACAAGGACGGCAAATGGATCACCGGCAGCCCGGCGATCCTGGCGGCGCTGAAGCTGTACAAGACCATCTATGTCGACGAGAAGCTGGGCGACCAGCGCGCCCAGCTGCTGGCCGACGGGCGCAACCGCAGCTTCGCCAATTTCCGCGACGGCCGCACCGCCATGCTGGTCGAGGGCGACTGGTTCTACCGCTCCGTCACCGCGCCGGGCAGCGAATTCGCCGTCGCCGACCGGGACAGGACCATGGGCTGGGCCAAGATCCCGGCCGAGGCCGCGGGCCGCGGGCTGGACGGGCGCGACTTCGTCACCATCTCCGGCGGCACCGGCTTCGTGCTGAACCCGAACACGCAGAACCCGAAGGAGGCTTGGGCGCTGCTGGCCTTCATGAACGGCCGCGAGGCGCTGACCGCCTATCAGCGCTTCGAGGAGCGGATCCGCATCCGCGACGACGTGCCGGTGCCGAACTCCGCCTTCCTGCAGGACACCGCCAAGGCGCTGATGCCGATCACCACGGCCCGGCCGAACGACCCGAACTACGACAAGGTCTCGGCCGAGCTGCAGCGCATGACCGAGGCCGTGGTCTCCGGCAACGCCACGCCGGAGGAAGCGATGGCCCGCTACGGCGCCGCCGTGAAGAAGATCGTCGGCGAGGCCAACACCGTCAGCAAGGGCTGATAGTGAAGTTCGGCCACCCATTTCCCTCACTGTCATTGCCGGGCTTGACCCGGCAATCCAGAAGATGTCGACAGTCTCTGGATGCCCGGGTCAAGCCCGGGCATGACAGGAAAGAGGGGCGGCCCTGTCCGTGAACCGCCCCACCCTGCTCTCCGCCCGGACCGGGGCGGCCTTCATGGTGCCGGCCGGGGTGCTGGTGGGGCTGTTCGTCGTGGTGCCGTTCTTCTGGATCATCGCGGTCAGCTTCACCAACCGCACGCTCCTGGGCCGCACCGCGCTGCACCCGGACTTCGTCGGGCTGCAGAACTACACCTCGCTGTTCGACGGCGGCTCTTTCTTCGCACCCGGCGAGTTCGGCGCCTCGCTGATCCTGACGGTCCAGTTCGTGCTGTTCTCGGCGCTGATCGGCCAGGCCCTGCTGGGTCTGCTGCTGGCCTGGCTGCTGCAGAATATTCCACCGGCCCTGAAGGCCGCGGTGCAGGCGGCGGTGGTGGCGGCCTGGATCCTGCCGGAGGTGGTGATCGGCTTCGCCTGGTTCGCCTATCTCGACCGCGACGCCGGCACGCTGAACGGCATCCTCGGCACGCTCGGCCTGCCCCGGCCGGACTGGCTGCTGGAGATGCCGTTCCTGGCCATCGTCGTGTTCAACACCTGGCGCGGCACCGCCTTCTCGATGATGCTGTTCTCCTCGGCGCTGCAGTCCATCCCGCCGAGCTATTTCGAGACCGCGAACGTCGTCGGCGCCTCGTCCTGGCAGAAGCTGCGCGACATCGCCCTGCCGCTGATCCGCGGCCATGTCGTCACCGACCTGATCCTGGTGACGATGTGGACCTTCAACGTGTTCACGCCGTTCCTGCTGACCGGCGGCGGCCCGTCCTTCCGCACCGAGATCCTATCGATCTACACCTACCAGCTGGCCTTCAAGCATTTCGAGTTCGGCCGCGGCGCGGCGGTCGGCGTGGTCATCATGCTGATCAACCTGGCCTTCGCGCTGGTCTATCTGGGCGTGGCGCGGCGCCGCCGGGCCGCGGCGGAGCATTGAGATGCCGCTGCGCCCCCTCCTCCTCCGCATCCTGTTCGCCGGCCTGGCGGCGCTGATCGGCCTGGTCTTCGCCCTGCCGCTCCTGTGGTTCCTGCTGGCGCCGTTCAACGCCCGGGCCGAGCTGGGGCTGGCGGTGCCGGATCCGTTCACCCTCGGCAACTTCGCCAAGGCGTTCGAGAACGGCTTCGCCATGCGGGCGCTGCTGAACAGCCTGATCCAGAGCGTCGGCGGCGTCGCCCTGGTGACCGCGGCGGCGACGCTGGCCGCCTACGCCATGTCGCGCGCGCCGGTGCCGGGCAAGGGCGCCATCACCTATCTGCTGCTGCTGTTCTCCTCGGTCGTCTCCGGCTCCGCCGCCATGGTGCCGATCTTCCTGATCGTCAGCGCCATCGGCCTGGTCGACACCCATATCGCGGTGATCCTGGTCTTCGCCGGCGGCCTCTTGCCGACCGCGATGTTCATCCTGCGCGACTTCATCGACGGGCTGCCGCGGACCTACGAGGAATCGGCGCTGGTCGCCGGCGCCTCGCCGCTGCGCGCCTTCTTCGACGTCGCCCTGCCGGTGATCCGGCCCGGCGTCGTGGTCGCCGCCGTCTGGGCCTTCGTGCAGATCTGGGGCAGCTTCCTGATCCCCTTCGTCCTGCTGCGCAGCGAATCCCGCATGCCGGCGGCACTGGCGATCTACTCCTACTACTCCGAGGCCGGGACGCCGGTGGTCACCCTGCTCTCGGCCTATGCCGTGGTCTATTCGGCGCCGGTGGTGGCGCTCTATCTCTTCGTCAGCTGGAAGTTCGGCTTCCGGTTCTTCGGCGGCATCAAATCGTGAGCGAGATCGGATGGCTTCGGTAACGCTGGAGAAGGTGCAGAAGGCCTTCGGCGACCTGACCGTTGTGCGCGACATCGACCTCGATATCGGCGACGGCGACTTCGTCTGCCTGCTCGGCCCGTCCGGCTGCGGCAAGACCACGACGCTGCGCATGGTGGCGGGGCTGGAGCAGCCGACCGGCGGGCGAATCCTGATCGGCGGCGCGGACGTCACCCGCAAGCCGCCGAAGGACCGCAACGTCTCGATGGTGTTCCAGGACTATGCCCTGTACCCGCATATGTCGCTGGGGCAGAACATCGGCTATCCGCTGAAGGTCCGCGGCGCGCCGGTGGAGACGCGGCGCAGCCGGACCCGGGAGGTGGCGGACATCCTGCAGATCGGCCATCTGCTGGACCGGCTGCCGTCGCAGATCTCCGGCGGCCAGCAGCAGCGCGCTTCCCTGGCCCGGGCCCTGGTGCACCCGTCGCAGGTCTATCTGTTCGACGAGCCGCTCTCCAACCTCGACGCCAAGCTGCGACTGGAGGCGCGGGCCTTCCTGAACCATCTGCAGCGCGACATCGGCATGACCGCGGTCTACGTCACCCACGACCAGGCCGAGGCGATGGCGCTGGCCACCCGCGTGGCGGTGATGGAGGCCGGCGAGGTGGTACAATACGCGCCGCCGCTGGAGGTCTATCGCCGCCCGGCCACCACTTTCGTCGCCGGCTTCGTCGGCAACCCGCCGATGAACCTGGTGCCGGTGCAGGCCGCGCGGCGCGACGGCGCGGCGGTGCTGGCCGCCGAGGGGCTGCAGGCCCCGCCCCTGCCCCTGTGGGATGCCCTGGCCCGGGCGATCGATCGCGGGCCCAGGCTGACGCTCGGCATCCGGCCGGAGCATCTGCGCATCGCCCGCGAGGAGGCCGGCTGGCAGCTTTCCGGCGAGCTCTTCGCCAATGAGGGCATGGGGCCGGAAAGCCTGGTGACCGTGCTGCTGCCGGGCGACCGGCGGGTCACCGCCCGGATCTTCGGCGACGAGCCGCTGCGGCTCGACCGCACCGTCCGGCTCGGCTTCCGGGCCGACGACCTGGCCCTGTTCGACGCCGAGGGGCGGCGCATCTCGGGCCCGCGGGAGGAGGCGTGACCCCGGCCCGGACGCTGACCGTCCGGGTGGCGGCGACGGAAGGCCCCTACCGCCCGGTCCCGGTCGAGATCCCGCCCGGCACCACCCGGATCGACGTCGCCCTGGCCTATGCCAAGGCCGCCGACTGCATCATCGATCTGGGCCTGATGGACCCGCGCGCCCGCGCCTTCCCCAGCCCGGCCGGCTTCCGCGGCTGGAGCGGCGGCGCCCGTGACGCGGTCTTCGTCGCCGCCGACGACGCCACGCCGGGCTATGTGCCGGGGCCGATCCCGGCCGGGACCTGGACCATCCTGCTCGGCCTCTACCGCGTGCCGCCGGGCGGCGCCGAGGTGGCGCTGACCATCCGGCTCGACGACGCGCCGCGCCCCGACTGGTCGCCCGAGCCGGCGGCCGAGATCCGCCACCCGGCGCCCGGCTGGTATCGCGGCGATCTGCACTGCCACACCCATCACAGCGACGCCGAGGGCGGGCCCGAGCTGCTGCACGAGGCGGCGCGGCGGGCGGGGCTGCGCTTCCTGGCCGTGACCGACCACAACACCATCACCCAGCGCCGCTACTTCGCCACGCGCAGCACGCCGGAGCTCGTGTTCATCCGCGGCGAGGAGATCACCACGGCCGAAGGCCATGCCAACGTCTTCGGCGCCGAGGGCTGGATCGACTTCCGGATGACCGGCCCGGCCGATCCGCACCGCCTGGCGGAGGCGGTGCGAGGCGCCGGCGGCCTGCTGTCGATCAATCACGACAAGCCGCCGATCCCGTGGCGTCACACGCTGCCGGCGGTGGACTGCATGGAGGTCTGGCAGTCGCACTGGTTCGCCGGCAACTGGATCTCGCTGGCCCGCTACGACGACCGGCTGCGGGACGGCCGCCGCATCTCGCTGATCGGCGGCAGCGACTGGCACCAGCCGGCGAGCCCGGCGCCGCCCGGCCTGCCAGCCCCACCGGGGCCGCTCGGCCTCGGCCGGCCGACCACGGCGCTGTGGCTGCCGGAGCTGTCGGAGAGAGCCGTGCTGCGGGCGCTGCGCGCCGGCCGCGGCTATGTCACCGAGGGGCCGGACGGGCCGCACCTTGCCGTCACTGCCGGCGGCGTGCCGATGGGCGGCACCCGTCTCGGCGGCCCCGACTGGACCGTCGAGGCCGAGGTGCGCGGCGCGGCCGGCGACACGCTGGTCTGGGTCGATGCCGGCGGCACGGTCGCCGAGCAGGAGATCCCGGATGACGACTGGATCGGCCGGCTGACCCTGCCCTCGCCCGACCGCTTCCTGCGCGCCGAGATCGTCGCCGTGGCCAGCCGCCCGCGGCTCGAGGCCGAGTTCCTGCAGGCGCTGGACGGCCGCGGCCTGCCGGCCGGCGTGACCCGCGAGGACATCGCGGCCCAGCCGCTGCGGCGGGCCCTGAGCAACCCGGTCCATGTCGGCTGAGGCCATGGCCGACAGGCGCGGGTCGCTGTGATTGACATGAACGTACCGGTTAGTACATTTCTTGGGAGACCACACCGGCGCAGGCGAAGACTCATGAATCGTCCGAGAGGCCCCCAGCGTCCTTGCGGAAGCGAGCCGCCCGGACGGTTCGGCCCGGGGCCTTGCCCGTGACCCATATCCGTCCCGCCACCCTGCGCGTCGGCCTGATCGGCGCCGGCATCCAGGCATCGCGGACCCCGGCCATGCACATGCGAGAGGGGGCGGCACAGGGGCTGCGCTACGACTACGAGCTGATCGATCTCGAAGTGCTCGGCCGCGGCGTCGAGGCCCTGCCCGAGCTGGTCGAGACGGCGGAGCGGCGCGGCTTCGCCGGGCTCAACATCACCCATCCCTGCAAGCAGGCGGTAATCCCGCTGCTGCACGCGCTGTCCGACGACGCGCGGGCGCTGGGCGCCGTCAACACCGTCGTGTTCGAGGGCGGCCGCCGGACCGGCCACAACACCGACTGGTGGGGCTTCGCCGAGAGCGTCCGGCGCGGCCTGCCGGACGTGCGCAAGGACCGGGCGGTCCAGCTCGGCGCCGGCGGGGCGGGCGCCGCCGTGGCGCATGCGGCCCTGACCCTCGGGATCGGCGAGCTCGTCATCTTCGATGTCGACCAGGGCCGGGCCGAGGCCATGGCGGCCGGCCTGTCCGCCCGGTTCGGGGCCGGGCGCGCGGTGGCGGGCACCGACCTTCCGGCCGCCATGGACGCAGCGGACGGGCTGATCCACGCCACCCCGACCGGGATGGCGAAGCATCCCGGCCTGCCGCTGCCGGCCGGGCTGCTGGCGCCCCGGCACTGGGTGGCCGAGATCGTCTACTTCCCGCTGGAAACCGAGTTGCTGCGCGTCGCGCGCGCCCGCGGCTGCCGGACCCTCGACGGCGGCGGTATGGCGGTCTTCCAGGCGGTCGAGGCGTTCCGGCTGTTCACCGGCATCACGCCGGACGCCGACCGGATGACCCGGCACTTCGCCTCGCTCGGGCCGGGCTAGCGTCCCCTGCCGGCGCGACCGCCGCCTCCGCCCCGCCCTGCAGCAGGCGGATGACGGCGTCGCCGATCATCCGCCGGTGCTTCTCCCGCAGCCCCGGCTCCGACAGGTCGCGGCGGAAGATGGCGCCGAAGGTGTGGCGGTTGGAGACGCGGAAGAAGCAAAAGGCGCTGATCAGCATGTGCAGGTCGACCGGGTCGATCCCGGCCCGGAACGCGCCCGCCTTCCGGCCACGCTCGAGGATCGCGGCGATGGTCTGGATGATGCCGAGGTTGGCGCTGCGGATCGAGGCGGTGTGCGGCAGATGCTCGGCCCGGTGGATGTTCTCGATGCTGACCAGGCGGATGAAGTCGGGATGCGCCTCGTCATAGTCGAAGGTGAACTCGACCAGCCGCCGCATCGCCTCCTCCGGCGGCAGGTCTTCCAGATGCAGCTCCGCCTCGGCGCCGCGGATGTCGGCATAGGCCTTCTCCAGCACCGCGTGGTACAGCCCCTCCTTGCCGCCGAAATAGTAGTAGATCATGCGCTTGGAGGTGCGGGTGCGCTCCGCGATCGCGTCGACGCGCGCCCCGCTCAGCCCATAGGTCGCGAACTCCTCGGTCGCGACCTCGAGAATATCCCCCTTGGTGCGCTCGGGGTCGTTCTTGCGGGCGGTCTTCCGCTCCGCCGCGTCCGACTTGGTCCTGCCCGCCATCTCCCGGCCCGTCCCCCGCACCGACGCCGCCGCCCGATCGGCGGACACGCGTCTACTTCTCCGAAACTCGCGGCCGCAAACAAGCGCTTTTCGGTCCGATCCTTGCCGGGCCGCGCCGGAGACTTGACTATACGTACCAGTTCGTACATTTCTGAGGAAGAAGAATTCAAGACCGGTGAAGCCTCGGCCGGCGGCCACCACAGGGAGAGCCCGATGCGTCCAGCCGTCGAAGCCTATTTCGCGCTGCTGAAGGTCCTGATCGCCCTGCTGCTGGCCGGGATGGTGGTGCTGGTCTTCGGCAACGTCGTGCTGCGCTACGCCTTCAACCAGGGGCTGACCGCGTCGGAGGAGCTGTCGCGGCTGTTCTTCGTCTGGCTGATCTTCCTCGGCGCGGTGGTCACCCTGCGCGAACGCGGTCATCTCGGCATCGACACGCTGCTGCGCCGCCTGCCCCGGCCGGCGGCCAAGGCCTGCCTGGCCCTGTCCGGCGCGCTGGGGCTGCTGGCGATCTGGCTGCTGCTGAAGGGCAGCGTCGAGCAGGCGGCGATCAACCTCGACGTCGCCTCGCCGGCCGTGGGCTTTCCGATGGCGCTGCTGTACGGCGCCGGCATCGCCTTCGCCGTGCCGGCCGCGCTGATCATCCTGGCCGACCTGGCCCGCCTGCTGCTCGGCCGGGCCGGGCCCGAGGAGCTGATCCTGGTCCGGGACTCCGAGGAGCTCGCCGGCCTCGACACCCCCTCTCCCGGGCCGCACCCGGCGCGGAAGGGCTGAGCCGTGGTCGTCGCCGTCTTCCTGTCGTCGCTGCTGGGCACCATGGCGATCGGCATGCCGATCGCCTTCGCCCTGATCCTCAGCGGCGTCGCGCTGATGATCCATCTCGGCCTGTTCGATTCCCAGATCGTCGCCCAGAACGTGATCAACGGCGCCGACAGCTTCCCGCTGATGGCCGTGCCCTTCTTCCTCCTGGCCGGCGAGGTGATGAATGCCGGCGGCCTGTCGCGCCGCATCGTCGATCTCGCCACGGCGCTGGTCGGCCATATCCGTGGCGGGCTCGGCTTCGTCGTCATCCTCGCCGCCTGCCTGATCGCCAGCCTGTCCGGCTCGGCCGTGGCCGACGCCGCGGCGCTCGGCGCCCTCCTGATGCCGATGATGCTGAAGTCGGGCCACGGCGCCGGCCGGTCGGGCGGGCTGATCGCCTCGGCCGCGATCATCGGGCCGATCATCCCGCCCAGCATCGGCTTCGTGCTGTTCGGCGTGATCGGCGGCGTCTCGATCACCAAGCTGTTCCTGGCCGGCATCGCCCCCGGCCTGATGATCGCCCTTGCCCTCTGCCTCGCCTGGCTGCTGGTGGTCCGGACCGAGCGGATCGACCTGCCGCCGCGCCGCAGCGGGCGCGAGCGCCTGCACGCCTTCGGCGACAGCCTGTGGGCGCTGTTCCTGCCGGTGATCATCGTCGTCGGGCTGAAATTCGGCGTGTTCACCCCGACCGAGGCCGGCGTCGTCGCCGCGGTCTATTCCCTGTTCGTGGCCATGGTGGTCTATCGCGAGCTCGGCCCCGCGCAGCTGTTCGACGTGTTCATCTCGGCCGCCAAGACCACCAGCGCGGTGATGTTCCTGGTGGCCGCCGCCGGCGTCTCCGCCTGGCTGATCACCATCGCCGACCTGCCGGGCCAGCTGGCCGCCATGCTGGACCCGTTCATGGACAGCCCGATGCTGCTGATGGCGATGATCATGCTCCTGGTCGTCGCCGTCGGCACCGCCATGGACATGACCCCGACCATCCTGATCCTGACGCCGGTGCTGATGCCGGTGATCAGGCAGGCGGGCATCGACCCGGTCTATTTCGGCGTGCTGTTCATCATCAACAACGCGATCGGCCTGATCACCCCGCCGGTCGGCACCGTGCTGAACGTCGTCTGCGGCGTGTCGAAGCTGACCATGGAGGACCTGATGAAGGGCGTCTGGCCCTTCCTCCTGGCCGAGCTCGCCGTGCTGGCCCTGCTGATTCTGTTCCCGGAGCTGGTGACGGTTCCGGCCAAATGGCTGGCCCGATGACCGGGCCGGCCGACGCCAACGAGATCGAACAATCCTTGGGAGGATCACCATGTCCAGGACCCCGACCGGCCTGATCGCCGCGCTGTCGGCCGCGCTGCTGCTGGCCCCGGCGGCGCGGGCCGAGATCCGCGAGCAGCACATCAAGTTCGCGGCGGCGAACAGCAAGGGCCATCCCCAGGTCACCGGCATGGAGAAATTCGCCGCGATCGTCGCCGAGAAGAGCGGCGGCAAGATCACGGTGCAGCTGTTCCCCGGCGGCACGCTGGGCGGCGACGTCCAGGTCCTGTCGGCGCTGCAGGGCGGCATCGTCGAGATGACGGTGATGAACGCCGGCATCCTGTCCGGCAACGCCCCGGCCTTCGGCGCGGTCGACCTGCCCTTCCTGTTCGACACGCCGCAGGAGGCCGATGCGGTGATGGACGGCCCGTTCGGTGCCCATCTGCTGGAGCTGCTGCCGGCAAAGGGGCTGGTCGGCCTGGCCTATTGGGAGCTGGGGTTCCGCAACCTGACCAACAACCGGCATCCGGTGGCCAAGGTCGAGGACATCAAGGGGCTGAAGATCCGCACCATCCAGTCGCCGATCCCGATCGCGCTGTTCAACGCGCTCGGCGCCAACGCCGTGCCGATGCCCTATCCCGAGCTGTATGGCGCGCTGGAGACCGGCACCGTCGACGGCCAGGAGAACCCGTCGGCCAACATCCTGAACGCCAAGTTCTACGAGGTGCAGAAGTACCTGACCCTGACCCGCCATCAGTACAACCCGCAGATCGTCCTGGTCAGCAAGGCGTTCTGGGACAGGCTGAACGACGAGGAGCGGGCGGTGCTGCAGTCGGCCGCGACCGGGGCGCGGGACATTCAGCGCCAGGTGTCGCGCGAGGCGGACGCCAAGGCGCTGGACGAGATCCGCGCCAACGGCATGGAGGTGACCGAGCTCCCGCCCGAGGAGGTGGCGAAGCTGCGCGCCGCCACCGCGCCGGTGGTCGAGGAGTTCCGCCCCAAGATCGGCGAGGACACCGTGGCGCTGCTGCAGGCCGAGCTGGAGAAGCTGCGGAAGAAGTGAGCCGGGACGGGAGGTCCTTCCGATGAAGACGTCGATCACCACCGTGTCCCTGAGCGGCGACCTGCGCGACAAGCTGGAGGCGATCGCCGCCGCCGGCTTCGACGGCGTCGAGATCTTCGAGAACGACTTCCTGTCGTTCGACGCGGCGCCGCGCGAGGTCGGCCGGATGGTGCGCGACGCCGGCTTGGTCGTGACCACCTTCCAGCCCTTCCGCGACTTCGAAGGCATGCCGGAGCCGCAGCGCGCCCGGGTGTTCGACCGGGCCGAGCGGAAGTTCGACCTGATGGGCGAGTTGGGCGCCGACCTGCTGCTCGTCTGCTCCAACGTGTCGCCGGCCGCGCTGGGCGGCATCGACCGCGCCGCCGCGGATTTCCGCGAGCTGGGGGAACGGGCGGCGAAGCGCGGGCTGAAGGTCGGCTTCGAGGCGCTGGCCTGGGGCCGGCACGTCAACGACCACCGCGACGCGTGGGAGGTCGTGCGCCGCGCCGGCCATCCGAACATCGGGCTGATCCTGGACAGCTTCCACACGCTCGCGCGCGGCATCGACCCGGACAGCATCCGCGCCATCCCGGCCGACCGGATCTTCCTGGTGCAACTGGCCGACGCGCCGCGGCTGGAGATGGACCTGCTGTCCTGGAGCCGCCATTTCCGCAACCTGCCGGGCCAGGGCGACCTGCCGGTGACCGCCTTCATCGAGGCGGTGGCCGCGACCGGCTATGACGGCGTGTATTCGCTGGAGATCTTCAACGACCATTTCCGGGCCGGCCCGGCCCGGTCGGTCGCGATCGACGGGCGGCGGTCGCTGCTGCAGCTGGCCGACACGCTGGAGCGGCGCAAGCCCGCCGTCGAACGGGCCCGGCCGCTGCTGCCGGAGCGCGCCCGTTGCCTGGGCGTCGAGTTCGTGGAGTTCGCGGTCGACGAGGCCGGCGCGATCGAGCTGGAGGCGCTGTTCGCCGGCCTCGGCTTCGCCCGGCGCGGCCGGCACCGGTCGAAGGACGTGACCCTGTGGTCGCAGGGCGGGATCGCCCTTCTCGTCAACCGCGAGAAGGAGGGCTACGCCCATGCCGCCTACATCATGCACGGCCCGGCCGCCTGCGCGATATGCCTCAAGGTCGACGACGCCCGGGCAGCGACGGCGCGGGCCGGCGCCCTGCTGGCGACGGGGTTCCGCCAGGAGGTCGGGCCGGGCGAGCTGGAGATCCCGGCGATCCGCGGCGTCGGCGGCAGCCTGATCTACCTGGTCGATCCCGGCAGCGAGCTGGCGCGATGGCGCGAGATCGATTTCGTCCCGGTCGATGACGGCGCGGCGCCGGAGGCCGGGCTGGCGCGGATCGACCATCTGTCGCAGTCGATGCAGTATGACGAGATGCTGTCCTGGCTGCTGTTCTACGGCTCGATCTTCGACCTGGAGAAGACGCCGGAGCTGGAGATCCCGGATCCCGCCGGGCTGGTGCGCAGCCAGGTGGTGCAGAACGCCGAGGGCACGCTGCGCATCGTGCTGAACGCCTCGCAGAGCCAGCGCACCCTGTCGGCGCGCTTCCGGTCCGAGTTCTTCGGTTCCGGCATCCAGCACATCGCGCTGGAGACGGACGACATCTTCGCCGCCGCGGCGCGGATGCGGCAGGACGGCGTGAGGTTCCTGCCGATCCCGGCCAACTACCACGACGACATCGAGGCCCGCTTCGGGCTGGAGCCCGAGCTGGTCGACCGGCTGCGCGAGGCCGGGATCCTCTACGACCGCGACGGCGGCGGCGAGTTCTTCCAGCTCTATACCACCAGCTTCGCCGACCGATTCTTCTTCGAGATCGTGCAGCGCCGCGGCTATGCCGGCTTCGGCGCCGCCAACGCCCCGATCCGCCTGGCGGCCCAGACCCGCCTGGCGCCGGACGTCACCATGCCGCGGCGGTAAGGCCCATCGCTCCCGAGCGGCCGTGATCCCTTTCGAAGGGTTGACGGCCCCATCGATCCGCGCCACGATGAAATTCTGTTCAGCCGGTGTAAAAAATTACACACCCGGAGCAACGGAGCCGGATCGACGGGATGGACGAGCAGGTCAGCCTGGCCACGCGCGCCGCGTGGCTGTCCTATGTGCGCCGCCTGACCCAGGGCGAGATCGCCGACCGCCTGGGCGTGTCGCGGGTCAAGGCGCACCGGCTGATCTCGCTGGCCGAGGAGCTGGGCCTGGTCAGCGTCCACATCGCCGGCCGCCCGGCCGAATGCCTGAAGCTGGAGGACGGGCTGATCGACCGCTACGGCCTGGGCTTCTGCCGCGTGGTGCCCTCGACCGACGACGAGGACCAGCCGTTCGAGGCGCTGGGGGCCGAGGGCGCCGCCTATCTTTCACGCTACCTGGAGACGGCCGGCGACAAAGTGATCGGCGTCAGCCACGGCCGCACTTTGGCCGCGCTGGTCAACCGGCTGCCGCGGATCGCCGTGCCGGACGCCAAGTTCGTATCGCTCTTGGGCAGCCTGACCCGCAAATCCTCCGCCAATCCGTTCGACGTGGTGCAGCGCCTGGCCGACAAGACCGGCGGCGAGGGCTATTTCATGCCGGTGCCGATGGCCGCCGACAGCCTCGGCGACAAGGCGGTGATGCTGTCGCAGAAGAGCGTCCAGGCGGTGCTGGCCCTGGCCCACCGGGCGACGTTGTGCCTGGTCGGCATCGGCGAGCTGGGGCCGCAGGCGCATATGCTGCAGACCGGCGTGCTGACCCGCGAGGAATACGACGACCTGCGGGCCAAGGGCGCGGTCGGCGACCTAGTCGGCCAATTCCTCGACGCCGAGGGCCGCCGCGTCGCCTCCGAGGTCAACGACCGGGCGCTGAGCGTCGGGCTCGACGACCTGAAGGGCCGCCGCGTCGTCGCCATCGCCGGCGGCGCCATCAAGGCCGAGGCCATCACCGCGGCGCTGACGAGCGGCATGGTGACCGACCTGATCATCGACGAATCCGCGGCCGTGGCCATGGCCGCGCGCCGGGGTGCCCGGCCGCCGCCGCGGCGGCAGCGTGAGACCAGCTGACAACGACAAACTCCTGGGAGGACACCGATGAAGCGCACGACCGATCTGTTCGACCGCCATGTCGCAGGCCAGATGTCACGGCGGGAGCTGATGACCGGGGCCGTGAAGCTGGGCCTCGGCGCCGCCGCGGCCGGCTTCCTGCTGAACCAGGCGGGCACCCGCGCCCCGGCCGCCCACGGCCCCGATTTCAAGAAGTTCTCCGGCAAGAAGATCAGCCTGCTGCTGAACAAGCATCCCTACACGGATGCGATGATCGCCAACCTCGACAACTTCAAGGCGCTGACCGGCCTGGACGTCAGCTACGACGTGTTCCCGGAGGACGTCTATTTCGACAAGGTGACCGCCACCCTGTCGAGCAAGTCGCCGCAATACGACGTGTTCATGACCGGCGCCTACCAGACCTGGCAGTACGGCCCGGCCGGCTGGCTGGCCGACATGAACGAGTACATCAGGAACCCGGAGCTGACGGCGGCCGCCTACAATTGGGACGACGTGCTGCCGGGCCTGCGGTCCTCCACCGCCTGGTCGGGCGTGCCGGGCCAGCCGCTGGGCGGCGACGGCGCCAAGCAATGGGCCGTGCCCTGGGGCTTCGAGCTGAACAGCGTCGCCTACAACAAGCGGATCTTCGACGCCGCCGGCATGAAGCCGCCGAAGGACCTGCCGGAGATGGTCGATCAGGCCGGCAAGCTGAGCGCGCTGAACCAGGGCTTCTACGGCGTCGGCGTGCGCGGCAGCCGCAGCTGGGCGACGATCCATCCGGGCTATCTGTCCGGCCTGACCAACTATGGCGGCAAGGACTTCGAGGTCACCGACGGCAAGCTGAAGGCGGCGATGAACAGCGCCGAGGCCAAGGAGTTCACCAGGCTCTGGATCGAGATGATCCAGAAGGGCGGGCCGAAGAACTGGACCACCTACACCTGGTACGAGGTCGGCAACGACCTGGGCGCCGGCGCGTCGGCCATGATCTTCGACGCCGACATCCTGGGCTACTTCCAGAACAAGGGCACCAAAGAGGCCGGCAACCTGGCCTACCACGCGTTCAGCGCCAAGCCCGGCGCCGCGGCGCCGACGCCCAATGTCTGGATCTGGTCGCTGGCGATGAGCGCCTTCTCGCAGCAGCCCGAGGCCGGCTGGACCTTCGTGCAATGGGCCAGCGGCACCGAGCACACCACCTTCGGCGCCACCAAGGCCGACCTGGTCAACCCGGTGCGCCAGTCGGTCTGGGACAATGCCGACTTCCACAAGCGGCTGGAGAGCTATCCGGGCTATCTCGACCAATACAAGGCCTCGGCCGCCGGGTCGAAGATCTACTTCACGCCGCAGCCGCTGTTCTTCAACCTGACCACGGAATGGGCGGCGAGCCTGCAGAAGATGTACGCCAAGGAGATCCCGGTCGACGAGGGGCTGGACCAGCTGGCCGAGTTCATCGACCAGCAGCTGCAGGACGCCGGACTGGCCGACTGACGCCGTCCCGCGCGGACCGGCCCTCGCCCCGCCGGCCCGCGCGGCAGCCCGCCCCCGCCGTCTCTCTCCCCCCGGCGGGGGCGGGGCCTCAGCGACCGTCTTCCGAGAGGACCTCTGACCCGTGGCCACCATCACCGCCGACACCGCCCCCCGAACGCGCCGCCGCGCCGGCCCCGGCCTGCTGCCCTATCTGCTGAGCCTGCCGGCGCTGCTGGTCACCATCGGGATCCTGATCCCCTTCGCCACCGCGGTGGTCTACTCGCTGCAGCGCTACAACCTGGCCTTCCCGTCCGCGCGGCGGATGGTGTGGCTGGACAACTTCGTGGCCCTGTTCTCGGACGGGCGGTTCTGGGGCACGATCCAGGTGTCGCTGACCTACACCGTGCTGACCGTCGGCGTGCAGCTGCTGCTGGGCCTCGGCATCGCCCTGCTGCTGGTTCGGCGGACGCTGGTCAACGACCTGATGAGCGTGCTGCTGATCCTGCCGCTGATGGTGGCGCCGGCGATCGCCAGCCTGATGTGGAAGCTGATGACCAACCCGAATTTCGGGATCCTCAGCTATGTCGTGAACAGCCTGGGCTTCACCGATTTCCGCTGGGCGTCGGACCCGGCCTCGGCGATGTTCACCGTGGTGCTGGTCGACACCTGGGTCTACACGCCCTTCATCGCCATCCTGCTGCTGGCGGGCCTGCGCGCCCTGCCCCGCCAGCCCTTCGAGGCGGCGGAGCTGGACGGCGTGCCGCGCAGCTTCGTGTTCTTCCGCATCACTTTGCCGATGCTGCTGCCCTACATCCTGACGGCCAGCCTGTTCCGGATGCTGGACAGCATCCAGCAGTTCGACATCGTCTACGCCATGACCCAGGGCGGCCCGGGCGACCGGCTGATGCTGTTCCAGGTGCGGGCCTATCTCGAGGCCTTCACCTTCACCAATATCGGCCGGTCTGCCGCGATCCTGATGGTGCTGTGGGCGATCACCTTCGCGCTCAGCAACGTCTTCATCAAGCAGTGGCTCCGCCTGCGCGCTCGCGCGCATGGCCGGGCGTGACGGGAGGCGAGCCATGAATCATGCAAGCGGGATCGGCGGCCGGATCCTCCGCGGCGTGCTGCTGGCCCTGGTGGCGCTGTTCTTCCTGTTCCCGCTGGTCTGGGTGGCGCTGATGTCGTTCATGACCAACGCCGACATCCTGCGCAGCCCGCCCAGCGTCATCTTCACCCCGACCCTGGAGAACTACGCCGCCCTCATCGCCGGCGAGCTGTCGACCAATGTCGGCGCGCTGAAGATCGACTACATGCAGAACCTGCTGAACAGCCTGATCCTCAGCGCCTGCTCGGTGCTGCTGTCGCTGCTGCTCGGCGTGCCGGCGGCCTATGCCTTCGCCCGGTTCAAGTTCCGGCTGGGCGAAAACATGGCCTTCACCATGCTGTCCTTCCGCTTCGCCCCGCCGCTGCTGGTGCTGCTGCCGCTGCAGCTGTACTTCCAGGACCTCGGGCTCAGCGACACCTATATCGGGCTGATCTGGGTGTACCAGCTGATCACCTTGCCGCTGATCCTGTGGATCGTGCGCGGCTATTTCGAGGACATCAGCGAGGACATCGAGAACGCCTATCGCCTGGACGGCCATTCCTGGCTGCGCACCTTCCTGAAGATCGCGGTGCCGCTGGCCCGGCCCGGCATCGCCGCCGCCGCCCTGCTCGCCTTCATCTTCGCCTGGAACAACTTCATCTTCGCGCTGATCCTGGGGTCCAGCTCGATCCAGCCGGTGACGGTCGGGGCGCTGGCCTTCATCACCGCGTCCGGCATCAATTACGGCCAGATCGCCGCCGCGCTAGTGCTGTCGATCCTGCCGACCCTGGCCCTCGCCCTCTATGCCCAGCGCTACCTGGTCGAGGGGCTCAGCCTCGGCGCCGTGAAGGGGTGACGACCATGGCCTTCCTCGACATCGCCGGCATCGGCAAGAGCTTCGGCAAGGCGCAGATCCTCGACGGCCTCGACCTCGCGGTCGAGAAGGGCGAGTTCGTGGTGGTGTTCGGCCCGTCCGGCGCCGGCAAGACCGTGCTGCTGCGCCTGATCGCCGGCATCCTGCAGCCGGAGGCCGGCGACATCCGGATCGGCGGGACCTCGATCCTCGGCCAGGGGCCGGAGCAGCGGGACGTCGGCATGGCGTTCCAGAACTTCGCCCTGTACCCGCACCTGCCGGCCTTCGAGAACATCGCCAGCCCGCTCAGGGCCCGGCGGACCGGCGAGACCGAGATCCGGAAGCGGGTCAAGGAGGTGGCGGAGCTGCTGCGCATCGGCCATGTGCTGGACCACCTGCCGAAGCAGCTGTCGAACGGGCAGAAGCAGCGCACCGCCCTGGCCCGCAGCCTGGTGTGCTCGCCCTCGGTGCTGCTGCTCGACGACCCGCTGCGCAATGTCGACGCCAAGATCCGCTACGAGATGCGGCAGGAGCTGCCGCGCCTGCTGCGCGCCGTCGGCGCCACCGTCCTCTACGTCACGCAGGACTACAAGGAGGCGATGGCGCTGGGCGACCGGGTCGGCGTGCTGCTGGACGGCCGCTTCCGCCAGGCCGACACCCCCGCCGGCATCTACGGCAAGCCGCAGGACACGCGCATCGCCCGGCTGTTCGGCGCCCCGCCGATCAACCTGATCGAGACCGCGGCGCAGGACGGCCGGATCAGCATCGCCGGCACCGCCTTCCCGGCGCCGGCCGCGGTGCCCGCCGGCAAGCCCTGCCTGGTCGGGCTGCGGCCGGAGGATGTCGAGGTGCGGTTCGAGCCGGCGGAGGACGCGGTGCCGGTGGACCTGGAGGCGGTGACGCCGCTGAATGTCCGCACCGTGATGCTGCTGCGCGCCGCCGACGGCACCGAGATCCTGGCCAGCCGGCCGGAGGATCAGGGCGCCGATCTCGGCCGCGGCCGGCGCCGCGCCTGGGCCCGGCCGGACCTGGCCCGCGCGCTGTGCTTCGACCGCGAGACCGGCGCCCGCCTGCCGGCCGCGACGGCCTGAGGAGTTCCGATGGCAACCCTGACTCTCGACGCCGTCTCCAAGATCTACGGGCCGCGGCTGGCCCATCCGATCCGCGCGGTCGATGCCGTGTCGCTGGCGCTGCGCGACGGCGAGCTGGTCGGCCTGCTCGGCTCCTCCGGCTGCGGCAAGACCTCGACCCTGCGCATGATCGCGGGGTTCGAGAGCGCGTCGGAAGGCACCATCCGGATCGGCGACCGCGTGGTCAACGACCTGCGCCCGGCGGAGCGCAACGTGGCCATGGCCTTCGAGGGCTACGCCCTCTACCCGCCGCTGACCGTGCGCGACAACATCGGCTTCAGCCTGCTGCGCGACCGCATCCCGAGGGCCGAGGTGCAACAGCGCGTGGCGCAGGTCGCGGCCCTCTTGGAGATCGGCGACATCCTGGACCGCTATCCGCAGGCGATCTCCGGCGGCCAGCAGCAGCGGGTCAGCCTGGCCCGCGCCCTGGTGCGGCGGGCGCCGCTGTCCCTGCTCGACGAGCCGATGTCGCAGCTGGAACCGCAGCTGCGTGCCGTGCTACGGGCGCGCATCAAGGACTATCTGATCGAGCACAGGATGACGACGGTCTTCGTGACCCATGACCAGACCGAGGCGCTGGCCCTGGCCGACCGCATCGCGGTGATGGAGGGCGGGCGGCTGCAGCAATTCGCCTCGCCCACCGAGCTGAAGCGGCGGCCGGCCAACCTGTTCGTCGCCGGCTTCATCGGCGAGCCGCCGATGAACCTGTTCCCCGCCCGGGTGGTGCGGGAGAACGGCAAGCTGGCGGTCGAGGTGCAGGGCGAGGACGGCGCGGCCGCCTTCCGCCTGCCGCATGCTGGCCCCGGCCTGGCCGAGGGCGGAAAGGTCCATCTCGGCATCCGCGGCCACGAGATCCGCGTCGGCGCCGCCCGTGCGGGCGAGACGCAGCTGCAGGGCACGGTGATCGCCAACCAGTGGCTGGGCGACCAGAGCCATATCGCGCTGGACGTGAACGGAGTCCGGCTGACCATCGTCACCGACCGGGCGCTGGCGGCCGCGGCCGACACCCGGCTGATGCTGGCCCTGCCGGAATCGGTGCTGCATCTGTTCGACGGCGACAGCGGGATGGCGATCGCCCATGGCGGCCGCCCGGCTGTCGCAGCGGCGGCATGAGCGGAAACATGAACTTCATCGGCAGACGCAGGGCTAAGCCAATTGCCTCTCCCGCTTGCGGGAGAGGTCGGGCTCGCGCAGCGAGACCGGGTGAGGGCGGCTCGGCCGCGACATCAGAATCAGCGTTTCAGAACCGGGAGGATCAGACGCTCGCTCGCGGCAAAGCAGCACTTCCGGTAAGGCCGCTATCCCCTCACCCGGACATCCTTCGGATGTCCGACCTCTCCCGCAAGCGGGAGAGGCAATCTGTTCGCACGCCCGCCGTCGGCGTTGCCGATCGATGTGTGAATATCGACTCGCTTGCAGGAGGGGCAACGCGGGATCGTTCGACATCCAGGGGCGTCGCATGACCAAGAACGTCCTGATCGGCCTCGATTCCGGCACATCGGTGGTCAAGGCCGTGGCCTTCGACCTGGAGGGCACGCCGGTCGAGCATGCGGCGCGGCCGAACACCACGATCCCGGTCGACGGCAGCGGCATGGAGCAGGAGTTCGGCCGCACCTGGGACGACGCCGCGGCGGTGCTGCGCGAGCTGGCGGCGAAGCTGGAGGCGCGTGGCCTGCGCGTGGCCGGCATCGCCGTGACCGGCCAGGGCGACGGCACCTGGCTGATCGACCGCGACGGCGAGCCGGTCGGCCGCGCCATGCTGTGGCATGACGGACGGTCCGGCCCGATCGTGGCCGAGCTGCACCGCACTGGTACGGCGAAGGCGGTGCAGCGCTTCACCGGCACCATGCTGAACATGTCGAACCAATCCGGCCAGCTGCTGTGGCTGAAGCGGCACCGGCCGGAGGCGCTGACCCGCGCCGCCACCGCCTTCCACTGCAAGGACTGGCTGTATTTCCGGATGACCGGCGAGCGGGCGACCGACGTCTCGGAAGGCACCTTCACCTTCGGCGACTACCGCACCCGCCAGTACGCGCCGGAGGTGCTGGAGCTGTTCGGCCTGCAGGACGAGGCCCGGCTGCTGCCGCCGATGGTCGATGGCGCCCTCCGGAATTCGGCGCTGACACCCCAGGCCGCGGTCGCGACCGGCCTGCCCGCCGGCACGCCGGTGGTGCTGGCCCCGGTCGACCTGCTGTGCGGCGCCCTCGGCTCCGGCCTCTACGACCCCGAGGGGCGCGCCGGCTTCACCGTGCTGGGCTCGACCGGCGCGCATATGCGCCTCGTGTTCGGGGCCGACCGGGTGATCCTGGGCGAGGAGGTCGGCTACACCATGCCTTTCGTCACCCCGGGCAGCTATGTCTCCATGGTCTCGAACATGGCGGCGACGCTGAACATCGACTGGCTGTGCGGCGTGGTCGAGGAGGTGGCGGAGGCCGCCGGGGCGACGCTGCCGAAGCGGTCCGACCTGATCCGCCTGCTCGACGCCAAGGCCGCGGCGGCGAAACCGGGACGCCTCCTCTACCACCCCTTCATCGCCGAGGCGGGCGAGCGCGGGCCGTTCGTCGACAGCGCCGCCCGCGCCTCGGTGATCGGCCTGTCCGGCACCGCCGGCGCCGGCGACCTGCTGCGCGCGATCTATGAGAGCCTCGGCTTCGCCAGCCGCGACTGCTACGAATCCGTGGGCGGCACGCCGGCGGAGATCCGCCTGGCCGGCGGCGCCGCGCGCAGCGCCACCGTCCGCGGCATCCTGGCCGCTGCCACCAATGCGCCGGTGCGGCTGGTGAAGCGCGAGGAGGTCGGGGCCGCCGGCGCGGCCATGGTGGCGGCGCTCAGCTTGGGCATCCTGCCCGACATCGACGCCGCCTGCGCCCGCTGGGTGACGCCGCTGCTGGCCGAGGCCGAGGTGCCCGACCCGGATCTCGTGGCGCAGTACGACCGCCTGTTCCCGCAATACCGAACCAGCTACCGGGCGCTGCGCCCGGTCTGGCACGCATTGGAAGATCTGAGGACCCGAGGATGACTGGACGTCGCGTTGCCGTGATCGGCGACCGCTTCATGCTGCCCAGCCTGTTCGTGGAAGCGCTGGAGAAAATTCCGGCCGCGCTCGACATCCGGACGCTGGAGCAGCCCTGGCCGGACGAACCGATGGTGCATGGCTATGCCGGCACCGGGCTGGACGGGCTGAAGGAGTTCATGGGCGACCCGGACGAGATCGTCGGCTTCATCGGCGATGCCGAGATCCTGGTCACCCATCTGGCCCCGGTCTCGGCCGGGATGCTGGAGCGGCTGCCGGACCTCAGACTGATCGGCGTCAGCCGCGGCGGGCCGGTCAACATCGACATGAAGGCGGCCAAGGCGCGCGGCGTGAAGGTGGTGAACGCCCCCGGCCGCAACGCCAGCGCCGTGGCCGAGTTCACCATCGGCGCCATCCTGGCCGAGACCCGGCTGATCACCCGCGGCCACACCTCCCTCTCCCAGGGCCAATGGCGCGGCGACCTGTACCGCGCCGACATCACCGGCCGCGAGCTGTCGGAGATGACGGTCGGCGTCATCGGCTACGGCCATGTCGGCAGCAAGGTGGTGCGCCTCTTGAAGGCCTTCGGCTGCCGCATCCTGGTGACCGACCCCTATGTCCAGCTGGACCCCGCCGACAGCGCCGACGGGGTGCAGCAGGTGGCGCTGGAGACCCTGCTGGCCGAGAGCGACGTGGTCACCCTGCATCCGCGCGTGACCGCCGAGACCACCGGCATGATCGGCGCCGAGGCGTTTGCGGCGATGAAGGATGGGGCGGTGTTCGTCAACACCGCGCGCGGCCCGCTGGTCGACTACGACGCGCTTTACGACGCGCTGGTCTCGGGCAAGCTGCGCGGCGCCATGCTGGAGACCTTCGCGGTCGAGCCGCCGCCGGAGGACTGGCCGCTGCTGAAGCTGCCCAACGTCACCCTGACCCCGCACATCGCCGGCGCCTCGGTGAAGACCGTCACCTACGCCGCGGGCCTGATCGCCGAGGACGTCCGGCGCTACCTGGCCGGCGAGCCCCTGCTCCGCCTCTGCTGACCCTTAGGAAACGCCATGACCACCGAACTCGAGCTGCGCACGAAGATCGTCGAAGCCTGCCGGCAGATGAACGCCAACGGGCTGAACCAGGGCACCTCCGGCAACATCAGCGCCCGCTGGGGCGACGGCATCCTGGTGACCCCGACCGGCGTGCCCTATGACGAGATGACGCCAGACGACATCGTCGCCATGAGGATGGACGGCAGCTGGGAGCATGGCGAGCACCGCCCGTCCTCGGAATGGCGCTTCCATCTCGACATCCACCGCCGCAAGCCGGAGGTGAACGCCATCGTCCACTGCCATCCGATGTATTCGACCATCCTGGCGATCCGGCACCAGGAGATCCCGGCGCTGCACTACATGATCGCCTGCGGCGGCGGCAATTCGATCCCCTGCGCGCCCTACGCCACCTACGGCACGCCGGAGCTGTCGGAGCATGCGATCGCGGCGCTGAAGGACCGCACCGCCTGCCTGCTGGCGAACCACGGGCTGATCGCCACCGGCCCGACGCTGGGCAAGGCGATGTGGCTGGCGGTCGAGGTCGAGACCCTGGCCAAGCAATATGTCTACACGCTGATGCTGGGCGGGCCGAAATGCCTGCCGGACGACGAGATCGACCGGGTGATCGAAAAGTTCAAGGATTACGGCCCGCGCCCGAAGCAGCAGGCGGCCTGAGCGGATGGCGGACGGGACGGGACAGAGGAACGGCGCCGTCGTCGACCTGCTGGTGGTCGGCGGCGGCGTCAACGGCACCGGCATCGCCCGCGACGCGGCCGGGCGCGGCCTGTCAGTGCTGTTGTGCGAGAAGGGCGACCTGGCCGAGGGCACGTCGAGCCGCAGCGGCAAGCTGGTGCATGGCGGCCTGCGCTATCTCGAATATTACGAGTTCCGGCTGGTGCGGGAGGCGCTGATCGAGCGCGAGGTGCTGCTGGCCGCGGCGCCGCATATCATCTGGCCGATGCGCTTCGTGCTGCCGCATGACAGCTTTCTGCGCCCGGCCTGGCTGCTGCGGCTGGGGCTGTTCCTCTACGACCATCTCGGCGGCCGCAAGAAGCTGCCGGCCAGCCGCGGCCTGGACCTGCACCGCGACCCGGAGGGCAAGCCGCTGCAGGACCGCTTCCGCCGCGGCTTCGAATATTCCGACTGCTGGGTCGACGACGCCCGGCTGGTGGTGCTGAACGCGATCGGCGCGGCCGAGCGCGGGGCGGAGATCCTGACCCGCACCGAATGCGTGTCGCTGCGACGGCGCGACGGGCTGTGGCACGCGGTGCTGCGCCCGGCCGGCGGCGGGGCGGAGCGGCAGGTGGTCGCCCGCGCCGTGGCCAACGCCGCCGGCCCCTGGGTCGACAAGGTGCTGACCGGCGCCGCAGGACTGAAGTCCGGCAAGAAGATCCGGCTGGTGCGCGGCAGCCACATCGTGGTGCGGAAGTTCTATGACGGGCCGCAGGCCTATCTGGTGCAGAACACCGACAAGCGGGTGATCTTCATCAACCCATACGAGAACGGCTACCTGCTGATCGGCACCACCGACATCCCGCAGACCGGCGACCCTGACACGGTGGCGGTGGACCCGGCGGAGGTCGAGTATCTCTGCGGCGTGCTGAACCGGGCGTTCCAGCGCCAGATCGGGCCGCAGGACGTGGTGCATTCCTTCGCCGGGGTGCGGCCGCTGTTCGACGACGACGCCGCCAATCCTTCCGCTGTCACCCGCGACTATGTGTTCGACGTCGTCGACGAGGGCGGCCGGGCGCCGATCCTGTCGGTGTTCGGCGGCAAGATCACCACCTTCCGCAAGCTGGCCGAGCATGCGCTGGACCGGCTGCGCCCGTTCTTCCCGGCGATGGGCCCCGCCTGGACCGCGTCGTCGCCCCTGCCCGGCGGCGACATGCCCGGCGCCGATTTCGAGCGCTGGCTGGCGGAGTTCCACCGGCGGCATCCGTGGCTGCCGGAGGATCTGGCGCTGCATTACGGCCGGCTCTACGGCACCCGGGCTGATGCGCTGCTGGAGGGCGTCCGGTCGCTCGCCGAGCTCGGCCGGCATTTCGGCGGGTTGCTGTACGAGCGCGAGGTCGCCTGGCTGCGGGCCCAGGAATGGGCCGAGGACGTCGACGACATCCTGTGGCGCCGCACCAAGCACGGGCTGCACCTGTCGCCAGCGGAGACCGAAGCGTTCACCGCATGGCTCGAGGCCGCACCGGCGCCGGCTGCCCAGGCGGCGAGACGGTGATGGACTGGTTGAAGCAAGAGCCAACGCTTTGCCTCTCCCGCCTGGCGGGAGAGGTCGGACGTCCGCCAGGACGTCCGGGTGAGGGCTGGCACCGGCCTCGACAAAATCCCCTCACCCGGTCTCGCTCCGCGAGCCCGACCTCTCCCGCAAGCGGGAGAGGCAACGCAAAACTCTATCTGCCGGTTCGGGAGCCCCACCCATGACCCTCGACCCGTCGACCGATCCCGATCTCCGCGCCCTGCGGACACTCTCCGCCAAGCTCGGCCGCGACCCCGACCGCGTGCAGGCCGCCGGCGGCAACACCTCGCTGAAGCGCGACGGCACGATGTGGATCAAGGCGTCCGGCACCTGGCTGGCCCGGGCGGAGGATGAGGAGATCCTGGTGCCGGTGCGGCTGGACCCGCTGCTGCGGGCGATGCGCGACGGCGATCCCGCCGCCGAGACCGCCCGCGATTTCGTGGTGGCGGAGCACAACCCGCGCGGGCTGCGGCCGTCGATCGAGACCACGGTGCATGCGGTCTTTCCGTTCACGGTCGTGCTGCATGTCCACTGCGTCTCGACCATCGCGCTGGCCATCCGCGCCGATGCCGAGGCGCGGCTGGCCGAGCGGCTGGACGGGCTGCCCGGCGTCGACTGGGCCTTCGTGCCCTATTGCAAGCCGGGCCTGACCCTGTCGCAGGCGATCGCGGCGCGGCTTCGCCCCGCGACCAATGTCGTGGTGCTGGGCAATCACGGGCTGGTCGTGGCCGCGAACGGCCTCGATGAGGCGGGTGCCCTGCTGGACCGGGTCTGCGCCGCCCTTGCTTTGCCCCGCCGCCCCTCCCCCGCCGCGCAGCCGGACGCCCTGGCGGAGCTCGCCCGCGGCACGCCCTACCGGCTGCCGCAGGATCCGGTGGCGCATGACGCCGCGACCGATCCCGGCAGCCTGGCCCTGGCCACGGCCGGCGCCTTCTACCCCGATCATGTGATCTTCCTCGGCGCCGCGCTCGCCACGGCCCGCACGCCGGCCGAGCTGGCGGCGCTGGGCGACGGGCCGCGGGCCCCGGCGATCGTCGGCGTGCCGGGACGCGGCGTGGTGCTGCACGAGGGCGTGCTGCGCGGCGCGGACGAGATGGCGCGCTGCCTGGCCGACGTCGCCGGGCGGGTGCCGGCCGGCGTCCCGGTCCGGGCCTTCACCCAGGCCCAGGTGGACGAGCTGACGCAGTGGGATGCGGAGCAGTACCGGCAATCGCTGAGCCAGCGGGAGGGGCGAGCATGACCGCACGCGCGATCGGCATCGATGTCGGCACCTCCGGCGTGCGAGCGGTGGCGGTGGACGCCGCCGGCCGCCCGGTCGGCCGCGGCGTGATGTCGACCGACAGCCCGGGCCTGGACCCGCGCGACCCGGAAATGTGGTGGCTGGCCACGATCGCGGCGCTGCGCCGGCTGGCGGCGGAGGCCGACCTGTCCACGGTCGGCGCCCTGTCGGTCGACGGCACCTCCGGCACCGTGCTGGCGACCGACGCGGCCGGACGGCCGGTCGGGACCGCGCTGATGTACAACGATCCCTGTCCGGACGATGCGGTGGTGGCGCGGATCGACGCCGCCGCCCCGGCCGGCAGCGCCGCCCGCGGCCGCAGCTCCGCCCTCGCACGCGCCCTGGTGCTGCTGCGGCGGCCGGGGGCCGTGCGGGTGCTGCACCAGGCCGACTGGATCGCCGGCCGCCTGTCCGGCCGCTTCGACGTCACCGACGAGAACAACGCGCTGAAGACCGGCTACGACCCGGTGGCCAGGCGCTGGCCGGACTGGATCTTCGGCCTCGGCGTCGATCCCGCCGCCCTGCCGCGAGCGGTGGCGCCCGGCACGCCGGTGGGCCCGGTCGGGGCGGAAGGGATCGCGCTCGGCCTGCCCGCCGGCGCGCTGGTGGTCGCCGGCACCACCGACGGCTGCGCGTCCTTCCTGGCCACCGGGGCGGATGCGGTGGGCGATGCGGTCACCGCGCTGGGGTCGACGCTGGTGATCAAATTATTGTCCGACCGACCGGTCGATTCTCCGCAGCACGGCGTCTACAGCCACCGCATGGGCGACCGCTGGCTGGTCGGCGGCGCCTCCAACAGCGGCGGGGCGGTGATTGCCCAGCTGTTCGGCCGCGACCGGCTGCAGGATCTGACCGCTTCGCTGCGGCCGGACCGGCCGACCGGCCTGTCCTATTACCCGCTGCCGCGGCCGGGCGAGCGCTTCCCGGTGGCGGATCCCGCGCTGGCGCCGGTGCTGGAGCCGCGGCCGGACGACGATGCGGTGTTCTTCCAGGGCGTGCTGGAGGGCATCGCCGGGATCGAGGGCCGGGCCTACCGCCTGCTGGCCGAGCTCGGCGCGCCGGCCGTGACCTCGCTGCGCAGTGTCGGCGGCGGCGCCGCCAATGCCGGCTGGACCGAGATCCGCCGCCGGCAGCTGGGCGTGCCCTTCCTGCCGGCCTTGTCCGAGGACGCGGCAGAGGGTACAGCCCGGCTGGCCCTGGCAGGACTCGGAGCGTCTTGATGCCGATGATTGAGCAGGTGGATGGAATCGGCGGCTTGGTGGACCGTTTCGGCACCTTCTTCGTCGACCAGTACGGCGTGCTGCATGACGGCCGCCATCCCTATCCCGGCGCGATCGAGGCGCTGCGCCGGCTGAAGGATGCCGGCCGGCACGTCGTGCTGCTGTCCAACTCCGGCCGCTCCGCCGCCTACAATGCGCGGCGGATGGAGACGCTGGGCTTCGCCCGCGACAGCTACGACCATTTCGTCACCTCGGGCGACGTGGCGCTGGCCCTGCTGCAGAGCGGCGCCCTGCCCGTCTCGCCCGGCAGCGGCGCCCGCTGCCTCGTCATCTCCAGCGGCGAGGATCGCGGCTTCGCCGAGACGCTGGGCTTCGCCGAGGCCGAGACGGGCGACGCCGCCGACCTGGTGCTGATCGCCGGCAGCCGCGGGCACCTGATCCCGCTCGACAGCTACCGGGCCCTGCTGGCCCCGGCCGCGGCACGCGGCGTGCCGGCGCTGTGCACCAACCCGGACAAGATCATGCTGACCCCGCTGGGCCCCGCCTTCGGCGCCGGCCGCATCGCCGAAATGTATGAGGGGTTGGGCGGCACCGTCACCTGGGTCGGCAAGCCGCATCCGCTGATGTACCGTCCCGCCGCCGCCACCGCCGGGGTGGAGCGGCCCGGTGATGTCGTGTGCGTCGGCGACAGCGTCGAGCACGACGTCGCCGGCGCCCGCGGCTTCGGCGCCGCCGCCGCGCTGGTGCGCACCGGGATCCATGCCGGCATGGAAGAGGACGAGATGGCGCACGAGTTCGCGACGGTCGGCTGCACCCCGGACATCCTGCTGCCATCTTTCCGCTGGTAGTCTGGCCCCGGGCGCGGCCTGGCGCCCGGCATTGGGCCCGCATCCGCCGTGCTGGACGAACGCGCTCTGAACGATCTGATCGGCCGGACCTACGACGCCGCCATGGGCGACGAGGACTGGGCGGTGCTGCTCGAGCGGACGACCCGGGCGGTCGGCGGCATGGCCGCCGGGCTGCGCTGGCACGGGCGGCCGGCGGCGCAGGCGATCACGATCGACATGGACCGCGCCTGCCACCAGTCCTACGCCGCCTACTACCACGGCCTCGACCCGATCTGGCCGAAGATGCGACGCCTGCCGCCCGGGACGGCAGTCGACGACTGCGCGCTGGTGCCCGTGCGGGAGCTGGAAGGGACCGAGATCTACAACGACCTGCTGATCCCCAACCGCATCCATGTCGGCCTGTCCTGGTATTGCCTGGACCCGGCAGGACAGCCGGTCGCGCTGAAGATCGTCCGCTCCCGCCGGCAGCCGGTCTATGCGGATCAGGAGCTGCGCGTCCTGAGCGCCCTCGCCCCGCATCTGACCCGGGCCGTCGCCATCGAAGGACGCCTGGCGACCGTCGCGGCCCGGCGGATCGCCGTCCGGCTCAGCCGGCAGCGCGCCGAGCTCAGCCCCCGCGAGCGCGAGTGCCTGGCCCGGGTCGCCCGGGGCGCCACCAGCAAGGGCATCGCCCGCCAGCTGGAGCTTTCGGCTTACACCGTCGACGAGCATATCGGCTCGGCGATGCGCAAGCTGCAGGCGTCCAGCCGCAGCGAAGCCGTGGCCACCGCCCTCGCCCTCGGCCTGCTGATCCTCTGACCGCCGGCGCCGCATCCCGGGGTGACATCCGCCGCCGGACGTCGCACCCTGCGCCCTTCGCACGAAGCACGACCCGCCGCCGGGGCGGGAGGAGACGGACCATGGATCTGGGATTGACCGGCCGCAAGGCCCTGGTGTGCGCCGCGAGCAAGGGGCTGGGCAAGGGCTGCGCCCTGGCGCTGGCGCGCGAGGGCGTCGAGCTCGTCATCACCGCCCGCGGCGCCGAGGCGCTGGAGGCGACGGCCGAGGAGATCCGCCGCGCGACCGGTGCCAGGGTGACGGCGATCGCCGGCGACATCACCACCGAGGCCGGCCGGCAGGCCGCCCTGGCGGCCTGCCCGGAGCCGGACATCCTGGTCAACAACGCCGGCGGCCCGCCGCCGGGCGCTTTCCGCGACTGGGACCGCGACGCCTGGATCAGGGCGGTCGACGCCAACATGCTGACCCCGATCTTCCTGACCAAGGCGGTGGTCGACGGCATGGCCGCCCGCGGCTTCGGCCGCATCGTCAACATCACCTCGAGCGCGGTGAAGGCGCCGATCCCGGAGCTGGGCCTGTCGAACGGCGCCCGGTCCGGTCTGACCGGCTTCATCGCCGGCGTCGCCCGGCAGATGGCTGGCAAGGGCGTCACCATCAACGGCCTGCTGCCCGGATCCTTCGACACCGACCGGCTGCGCGGCGGCATCAATGCGGCGGCCCAGCGCTCGGGCCAGGACGCCGAGGCCGTCGCCGACCGGCGCCGCGCCGCGATCCCGGCCGGCCGCTTCGGCCATCCGGACGAGTTCGGGGCGACCTGCGCCTTCCTGTGCAGCGTCCATGCCGGCTACATCACCGGCCAGAACATCCTGATCGACGGCGGCGCCTTCCCCGGCACGCTCTGAGGTTCAGCCCGCGATCCCCGCCAGATCGTGCCGCAGGATAGGCCGGGCGGGGATGCGGCGGGCCACCTCGCGGAAGCCCAGCCGGGCAAAGGTCGAGGCGTAGCCGGAGCCCGACGCGCTGGGCGAGACCGCGGCGTCGAAGGGATAGGCCTCCAGCGCCGGCGCCCCGGCCCGCTTCGCCGCCCGCAGCGCGCCTGCGATCAGCGCGGCGCTGACGCCGCGCCGGCGCCAGCCCTTGCGGACATAGAGGCAGGACAGCGCCCAGACCGGCAGGTCGTCGACGCTCCTGAGCCGCCAGTTGCGGTCCAGCTCCGGCAGCGCCGCGCGCGGGGTGAGCTGGCACCAGCCGACCGCCAGGCCGCCGTCGGCAAAGGCGAGCAGCCCCGGCGGCGGCCCTTGCCGCACCACCGCGTGGAAATCGGCCTTGTTCTCGTCCCGCTGCCGGCGGCGATAGGCGGCGCCGATCCGGCCATGCATGCACCAGCAGCCATTGACCGCGCCCGCCGGGCCGAACAGGTCCTCCAGCGCCGGCCACAGATCCGGCGTCAGCGGATGGATGGTGAAGCCCATGCCGGTTCTCCCACCTGCTTCCGATCAAAACATCCGGGCGGCCGCTTCGGCTCCGGAAACCGCTTCCGGACTCCGGCGGGGATGGTGCAGTCTCCCGGCCATGAGCGAGACGCCCCGCATCCTCTATGGCCGCGAACAGGGCCTGGACGTGGCCGAGTTCCGGCGCGTGCTGGTCGAATCCGGCCTCGGCCGCATCCGCCCGGTCGACGACGCGCCGCGGCTGCAGGCCATGATCGACGGCGCCAGCCTGATCGTGACCGCCCGGCTGGACCGGCCCGGACGGCCGCTGGTGGGGGTCGGGCGCGGCGTCACCGATTCGGTCTGGTGCTGCTACCTCTCCGAGCTCGCCGTCTCGTCCTCGGCCCAGCGGCTCGGCGTCGGCCGCGGCCTGCTGGACGAGGCACGACGGCAGCTCGGCCCGCAGGTCAGCCTGTATCTGGCCTCGGTGCCGGAGGCGGTCGGCTTCTACGAGCGGGCCGGGATGACGCGGCTGAAGGACGCCTTCTCGTACAAGCGCGAACGCTGACCCCGCAGACAAGGACAACCGGCATGACCGACCTTCCCGCCCGTCAGTTCCAGGGCCGTGACGGCGTCGCCCTCGCCTATCGCGAGGTCGGGGAAGGACGGCCGCTGGTCCTGATCCACGGCTTCTTCTCGACCGCCACGGTGAACTGGCTGCGCTACGGCCATGCCGAGGCGATCGCGGCGCGGGGTTATCGCGTGGTCATGCCGGACCTGCGCGGCCATGGCGACAGCGCCAAGCCGCACGATCCCGCCGCCTATCCGCCCGACATCCTGGCCGATGACGGGCTGGCGCTGGTCGAGCAGCTCGGCCTCGCCGACTACGATCTCGGCGGCTATTCGCTGGGCGGGCGGACGGTGGTGCGGATGCTGGTGCGCGGCGCCGCGCCGGGGCGGGCGATCGTGGCTGGGATGGGGCTCGACGGCATCGTCAGCGCCGGCGGGCGCAACGCCCATTTCCGCCGCATCCTGACCAGCCTCGGCAGCTTCCAGCGCGGCACGCCGGAATGGATGGCCGAGGCCTTCCTGAAGACCGTCGGCGGCGACCCGGAGGCGCTGCTGCAGGTCCTGGGAACCTCGGTCGACACGCCGCGCGAGGCGCTGGCGCGGATCGCGGTGCCGACCCTGGTGGTGGCCGGCGCCGAGGACGACGACAACGGCTCGGCCGCGGATCTCGCCGCCGCCCTGCCGCAGGGCCGCTCCGTCACCATCCCCGGCAACCATATGAGCGCGGTGGCGAAGCCGGAGCTGGGCCTCGCCATCGCGGAGTTCCTGGGGGATGCGCCGCGCGGCTGACCTCAGGCCTTGGTGACGACGACCTCGAGGTATTCGCCGGGAACGACGATGGTGCCGTCGCCGCTGCGGTTGAAGCGGCCCAGCAGGGCCACCAGGTCGTCCTCCAGCGCCGCCTGGCCCTCCGGCGGCAGCGCCGCGAAGGCCTTCAGCACCGGGCCGTAATAGGTCCTGAAGACCTCCAGCCAGTGCGCCGGCGAGCGGTAGCGGAACACGAAGTGCCGCTGGGCCGAGGCGATCGACGCCGCCCCGGGCGCGAACAGCTCCGCCAGCCGCTCGCGTGTACCCCACAGTGCGGGGGACCGGAGGCCGGCCGGCGGTGGCAGGTGCCGGCCGATGGTCTTGAACAGCTGGCCGATGAAGCCGTCCGGCGTCCAGTTGGCGAGGCCGATCTTCCCGCCACGCCGGCACACCCGCAGCAGCTCGGCCGCGGCCCGGTCCTGGTCCGGGGTGAACATGACGCCGAAGGTCGACACGACGATGTCGAAGCTGTCGTCGGCGAACGGCAGGGCCTCGGCATCGGCCTCCTGGAACCGGATCGCCAGCCGCTCGGCCCCGGCGCGCTCGCGGGCGCGGTCCAGCAGCGCCGGCACATAGTCCGTGGCGGTCACGTCGCACCAGCGCCGGGCGGCGGCCAAAGCGACATTGCCGTTGCCGGCGGCGACGTCGAGCACCGCCTGGCCGGCGCGGAGGTCCAGCGCCTCGCACAGCTGCTCGCCGACGATCTGCAGGGTGGTGCCGACCACGGCGTAGTCGCCGGAGGACCAGGCCCCCTGTTGGCGGGCCTTGACGGCCATGAGGTCAGGTTGAGCGGATGGCGGGTTCTGAGTCATGCTCCCGGTGGGCGCGGCCATGATCGTTCTCCGTTGGTGACGGCAGTCGGCCCTGATGTCGTGCGGGCCTCTGCCATGCCGGGGAGCGTAGCCGCCGCCCGTGGAGGCGAGCGTGGGTGGCGGCGTGGGAATTGCCGAGGAATCCGCGGAAGCGGTCCGGGACGGCCCACCGGTCGAGCTGCGGCTGCTGGGGCCGCTGGCGGTGCGCCGGCACGGCGCCGCCGTCGCGCTGCCGGCATCGCGCAAGGTGCGCGGCCTCCTGGCCTATCTGGCGCTGGCGTCCCATCCGGTCGGGCGCAGCCAGCTGTGCGAGCTGCTGTGGGACGGCCCCAGCGACCCGCGGGGCGAGCTGCGCTGGTGCCTCAGCAAAATCCGCGGCCTGGTCGACGACCCCGGCCGGCCGCGGCTGGAGACCGTGGGGGACACCGTCCGGCTCGACCTGGCGGACGGCTTCGTCGACGCCGCCGAGGTCGCCCTGGCGGCGCAGCAGGGCATCGCGGCGATCGCCCCCGAGCGGCTGCGGGCCCTGGCGGCGCTGTTCGCCGGAGAGTTCCTCGACGGGCTGGAGATCGGGCGCAGCCCGGCCTTCACCGGCTGGCTGACCGCGCAGCGCCGCCGCTTCCGCGGCTGCCGCATCGCCCTCCTGGAGCATCTCGCCGCCAGCGCCCAGGACGAGGTGCGGCTCGGCCATCTGGAGGCCTGGCTGGAGCTGGTGCCTTTCGATCCACGCGTGCACGGCCTGGTGCTGGAGGAGCTCGCCCGCCGTGGCCGGATCCGCGAGGGCGAAGCCCATCTGGCGGCGGCGATCCGGCAGTTCGAGGCCGAGGGACTGGACGGCACCATCCTGCGCAGGGCCTGGCAGGCCGCGCGGTCGCGCAACGATAGCACCATTCGCTCACCGCCCGCCGCAGATGCCTCGGGCGGCAGCCCCGACGACGTGGCCCTCGCCGTTTCGCGCCGTGCCTCGATCGCGGTGATGCCCTTTGCCGACCCGGCGGCGGCCGGCTCCCACAACGGGGTGGCGGATGCCCTCGCCCACGACGTCACCACCCGCCTGGCCAAGCTGCGCAGCCTGTTCGTCATCGCCCAGGGGACCGTGTTCGCCCTGCGCGACCGGCGCATCGGGGCCGAGGACGCCGGGCGGATGCTGGATGTCGACTATGTCGTCAGCGGCTTCGCCCGGCGGCAGGACCGGCGCCTGACCGTGACGGTCGAGCTGACCGAGGCCCGCAGCGCCCGGATCGTCTGGGCGGAGATGTTCAACCAGACGCTGGACGACGCGTTCCTGGTGCTCGACGAGATCGGCAACCGGATCGTCGCGGCGATCGACAGCGAGATCGAGACGATCGAGCGCAACCGCGCCATCCTGCGGCCGCCGAACTCCCTGGACGCCTGGGAGGCGCATCACCGCGGCCTGTGGCACATGTACCGGTTCACCCGGGACGACAACGAGCAGGCCCGGCATTTCTTCGAGATCGCGCTGCGCCAGGACCCGAACTTCGCCCGGGCCCATGCCGGCCTGTCCTTCACCCATTTCCAGAGCGCCTTCCAGGGCTGGGCCCCGCGCGGCCCGGAGATCGATCGAGCCTTCGAGGCCGCCGGGCAAAGCCTGGTCGCCGATGATCGCGACCCCACCGCGCATTGGGCCATGGGCCGGGCGCTGTGGCTGCGCGGCGATCACGGCCGGTCCATCGCCGAGCTGGAGCAGGCGGTCGAGCTGAGCCCGAACTTCGCCCAGGGCCACTACACCCTCGCCTTCGTCCACTCCCAGAGCGGCGATCCCGGCACCGCGATCGCCGCCTCCGAACGATCGCGCCGGCTCAGCCCCTTCGATCCCCTGCTGTTCGGCTTCCTCGGCGCCCGCGCCATGGCCCTGGTGCGGCTGGGCCGGTTCGACGAGGCCGCCGATTGGGGGATGAAGGCGGCCGCGCGCCCGAATGCGCATGCGCATATCCGGGCGATCGCCGCCTTCTCCCTGGCCCTGGCCGGCCGTCCGGACGAGGCCCGTATCCACGCCGCCGCGATCCGCCGGGCGCTGCCGCACTACCGCGTCGCCGATTTCCTCACGGCCATGCAGTTCGCCCCCGAGGACCAGCGCCTGTTCCGGGACGCCGCGAGTCGGATCGGGCTCGACTGATCCGCGCCCCCGCCGCCGGGCTACAGCACGAAGTCGCCCGCCGCGAGGGTGTGGTCGGAGAGGACGACGATGATGGAATCCGGGTTCCTGTCGCCGTTGGTGTCGAGATAGACGCCCTGATAGCCGTCGGGCAAGGCCACCACCCGCAGCTGGCCCGCGACGCCGGTGAAGCCGCCGGTGCCGAAGGTGAAAGCGGTGTTCCCCGCCCCGGCGCCGTTGGCGTCGATCGCCGACAGGTCGATCCTGTCGCCGGCCGTGAAGTCGTTGATCGTGTCGCGGCCCGCGGCCGCCACCGTGCTGTCGGCCGTGCTGGCGTAGGCGAAGGTGTCGGCGCCGGCGCCGCCCTTCAGGGTATCGGCCCCCGCGCCCCCGGCCAGCCGGTCGTCGCCGCCGTCGCCCCACAGCCCGTTCGCGCCGGCATTGCCGGTCAGCTGGTCGGCGAAGCCCGACCCGAAGAGCTGCTCGACGCCGCCCAGGCTGTCGCCGGTCGCATGGCCGCCGGAGGCCGCCCCGGCGCCGAGATCGACCATCACCCCGGCCGCGCTGCCGGTGTAATACGCGGTGTCGATGCCGGCGCCGCCGGCGAGGGTGTCGGCGCCGGCCCCACCGACCAGCAGGTCGTTGCCGGCCCCGCCGGTCAGGCTGTCGGCGCCGCCGCCCCCGCGCAGCTTGTCGTCGCCGCCGAAGGCGTCGATGACGTCGGCGGCACCGGTGCCGACGAAGCTGTCGGCGTTTTCGCTGGCGCGGGTGACCAGCTGCCCGCGGATCGCGCCGCCGCCGAACTGGGCGGTGTGGATGTTGAAATAGAACGAGACGTCGTTCGGGCCGGCCCCCGCTTGCAGCGCGGCGACGATGCCGGCCGTCAGCGGATCGCTGTCCGTGGTCTCCCAGACGCCGCTGATGGTGACCGAACCGTCGCCGTTCTCGACGATCTGCAGGTCGTCGGCATCGTCGGTCATGGCCCGCGGCAGGATGTCGAACACGACCCCGCCATTGACGCCGCGCGCCGCGGCGTGGATGTGCATCAGGACGGCGTCGTCGAGCGGATCCGCCGTCCGCGGCGTGCCGTCGATCAGCTCGCCGAAATCGATGCCGGCGGAGACCGTGACCGAATAGGTCAGGGCCGTTCCGGCGGTGTTCAGCGAGAGCGTGGCCGTGCTGGTCGCGGTCTCGGTGCTGCCCGTCCCGATCTCCTGGGACGAGTCCAGATTGGCTGTAAAGGTGGTGGTCATGGCGAATCTCCCCTTTCCCATGTTGGCCCGGGTACTGTTCGGCCGCACGGATGCACCCGTTTCGCTTCGAAGCGCGGCCGGGGCGTCAGGCAGGGAGATCGCCGGATCCGGGCGGCATGGAGAGGGAAGCGCCGCCCGGCCGGGGGCGCCTCCTTCGGGGCTCAGAACACGAAATCCGCCGCGATGAGGACGTGGTCGGAATAGATGGTGATGATCGCGTCCTGCGTCCTGTCGCCGTCGACGTCGAGATAGACGCCCTGGCGGCCGTCGCCGAAATCCACCACCCGCAGCTGGCCCGCGACGCCGGTGAAGTTGCCGGTGCCGAAGGTGAAGGCAGTGTCGCCGTTGGCGCTGTTGCCGTCCGCGTCGATGCCGGACAGGTCGATCCGGTCGCCGGTGGCGAAGTCCGAGATCACATCCCGGCCGGCGGTCGCCGCGGCGCTGTCGCCGATCGCGGCGTAGACGAAGCTGTCGTTGCCGGCGCCCCCCTTCAGGAGATCGGCCCCGCCACCGCCGGTGAGCACATCGTCGCCCGCGCCGCCCCAGAGGGTGTTGGCGCCGGCGTCGCCGGTCAGCACGTCATTGGACGCCGAGCCCAGCAGCTGCTCGATGCCGCTGAAGGTGTCGCCCGCGGCGTCGCCGCCGGAGACCGCGCCGGTGGCCAGGTTCACCAACACCCCGGCGGAGGAGCCGGCATAGCTCAGCGTATCGATGCCGGCGCCGCCGGTCAGCGCATCCGCCCCGGCCCCGCCTTCGAGATAGTCGTTGCCGTCGCCGCCATCGAGCGCGTCGGCGCCGGCGCCGCCCAGGAGCTCGTCATCCCCGGCCTCGCCGAAGACCTGGTCGTTCTCGCTGCCGGCATCGACCGAGTCGTTGCCGATGCCGCCATGGACGATGTCGATCCCGGCCCCGCCGACCAGCCGGTCCGCGCCGTCGCCGCCGCTGAGAGTGTCGTTGCCGGCTTCGCCCGAGAGCACGTCGTCGCCGCCATTGCCGATGAGCGTGTCGTTGCCGAGCTCGCCGCCGAGGATGTTGCGGGCATTGTCGCCGGTGAGCTGATCGTCATGGCTCGACCCGTACAGGTTCTCGATGTTGTCGAGCTGGTCGCCCTGGGCGTCGCCGCCCGAGGCGCTGTCCGCCAGCAGGTTGACCACGACCGCCGCGGTCGAGCCCTGGTAGTTGGCAAAGTCCGAGCCGTCGCCGCCATTGAGGATGTCGGCGCCGCCCCCGCCGCGGAGCTGATCGTCGCCGGCCCCGCCGACCAGCGAGTTGGCGACGCCGTTGCCGTACAGGCGGTCCGCCTGGGCGGAGCCGAACAGGTTCTCGATCCCGGACAGCGTGTCGCCCTGAGCGTCGCCGCCGGAGCCGGTTCCCGCGACGAGATCGACGACCACCCCGGCGACCGAGGCCGTGTAGCTGGCGGTATCGGAGCCATCGGCGCCGGAGATCTGGTCCGCCCCGGCGCCCCCGGTGAGCACGTCGCTGCCGAAGCCGCCGAGAAGGATGTCATCGCCGCCCAGGCCGTCGATCGAGTCGTTGCCGTCGGAGCCGAGCATCCGGTCGGCCCCGGCCGAGGCTACGAGCGAGACGCGGAACACGTCGAAGCCGGTGCCGTTGCCCTCGGCGCCCACCCCGGTGTCGGTCGCCTGGGTCTGGAAGGTGACGGTGCGCCCATCGGCCGAGATCGAGGGCGTGTTCGAAAGGTCGTTCAGCTCGGACCCGTCGGCGGCGACGGACAGGCGCGTCACCGTGCCGGTCACCATGTCCTTCAGGAAGATGTCGCGGAGGCCGTTGGTGTCGCCCTGCACCAGGTTGCTGGCGAGACTGAAGAAGACGACGTAACGCCCGTCGGCCGAGATCACCGCTTGGCCCGAGAGCTCGTTGGCCTGGCTGCCGTCGCCGGCGGTGGAGACGCGGGTGGTGGTGTTGGTCTGCAGGTCGCGGACGAAGATGTCGGTGGCGCCGTTGGTGTCGCCGGCGACCAGGTTGGCCGCGTCGCTCTGGAACACGACGTAGCGGCCGTTGCCGGAGATCGAAGCGCCGGAGGACGCGCCGTCCCCGGATCCGCCGCCGGTCGAGACCGAGACCAGGGTGGTGGTGCCCGCGGCGATGTCGCGGACGAAGACGTCGGTAACGACGCCGTTGCTGTCGTTCACGGTCAGGTTGCTGGCGGTGCTGACGAAGGAGACGCGGTTGCCGTCGTCGGACAGGCGGGCGACCAGGGAGTTGCCGTTGGCCTCCGCTTCGTTATCCGCCACCGAGACGCGGGTGACGGCGCCGGTCGCCAGGTTCTTGACGAAGACGTCGCTGAAGCCGTTGCCGTCGCCGGCGACCAGGTTCGTGGCGGTGCTCTGGAAACCGACGAAGGCGCCGTCGCCGGTGACGTCGACATTCTGGCTGGCACCGTTGGCCTGGCTGCCGTCCGACGCGGTCGAGACCCGGGTGGTGACGCCCGTCTGCGTATCCCGCATGAAGACGTCGAGACCGCCGTTGGTGTCGCCGCCGACCAGGTTGGTCGCGCTGCTGTTGAAGAACACATAGCGGCCGTCATCGGTGACCGCGGCGACGCTGGAGACGTTGTTGCCCTGCGTCCCGCCGGTCGCGGTCGAGATCAGCGTGGTCGTGCCGGTCAGCGTGTCGCGCAGGAAGACGTCGAAGAAACCGTTGGCGTCACCGCCGACCAGGTTGGTCGCGGTGCTCTGGAACACGACATAGCGGCCATCGGCCGACATCACGCCGCCGGTGGCGATGTTGTTGGCGCTGGTGCCGCTGCCGTCGACCGAGATCCGGGTGAGCGAGCTGGCATTGACGGTCATGACGGAAAACCTCCCCATCGAATCCGTTGCCGATGACGGGCTTTTTCCGGAAAGCGCCATCGGAGGGTGAGGAGGAGAACAAAATTTTACGAACGAGAATGATATGGATAATGGACGCCGGTTCACACGCCGGACCTCGGGGCGCCTCATACACGGCCGTACGGCCCCGGCCCGCCCCGGGCGCTATCGCACCAGGATGGCGCGGAAGTCGTTGACGTTGGTCAGGGTGGGGCCCGTCACCACCAGCCGGTCGAGCGCCGCGAAATAGCTGTAGGCGTCGTTGTTGGCCAGGAACTCGGCCGCCGCCAGCCCCTGCGCCTTGCCCTGCGCCAGCGTCCCGGCATCGGCCCAGGCGCCGGCATTGTCCTCCGATCCGTCGATGCCGTCGGTGTCGCATGCGATGGCGGAAATGCCGGGCCGGCCCTGCAGTTGGATCGTCAGGGCCAGCAGGAACTCGACGTTGCGGCCGCCGCGCCCCTGCCCCTTCACCGTCACCGTGGTCTCGCCGCCGGACAGCAGCACGCAGGGCCGCGCCGCCGGCTGGCCGTGCCGCAGCGCCTGCTCGGCGATGCCGGCCAGGACCCGGCCGACCTCGCGCGCCTCGCCCTCCAGCGCGTCGCCCAGGATCACCGGCGTCAGGCCGAGCTCGCGCGCCTTCGCCGCCGCCGCCTCCAGCGCCATCTGCGGGGTCGCCAGCATGTGGAGGCCGGCGGCCGGCAGCTCGGCCGGCGCGGCGTTGGCGCGGATCGCCCGCTCCACCGCCTCCGGCACCGCGATCTCGTAGCGGCGCAGGATCGCCAGCGCCGTCTCCGGGTCCGCCCCGCCGGCGACGGTAGGGCCGGAGCCGATCACGCCCGGCTCGTCGCCCGGCACGTCGGAGATCAGATAGGTGACCACCCGCGCCGGCGCCGCGGCTGCGGCCAGGCGCCCGCCCTTGATCGCGGACATCGCCTTGCGCACCGCGTTCATCTCCTGGATCGGCGCGCCGGAGCGCAGCAGCGCCTTGTTCACCGCCTGCTTGTCGGCCAGGGTCAGCCCTTCGGCCGGCAGCGACAGCAGGGCCGAAGCGCCGCCCGAGATCAGGCAGACCACCAGGTCGTCCGGCCCGGCGCCGCGGGCGAGGTCGAGGATGCGGCGGGCGGCGGCGCTGCCGGCGGCGTCCGGCACCGGATGCGCGGCCTCGACCACCTCGATCCGGTCGGTCGGCGTGCCGTGGCCGTAGCGGGTGACGACCAGGCCTTCGCAGGGATGCAGCCACAGCGTCTCGAAGGCCCGGGCCATCCGCGCCGCGCCCTTGCCGGCGCCGAGCACGATGGTGCGGCCCTTCGGCGGCTGCGGTAGCAGGTGCCGCATCCGCGTCTCCGGATAGGCGGCGCTGAGCGCGGCCTGGAACAGAGCCTCGAGGACGGCGCGATCGGACGCGGACATGGACGGCCCTTCTCTGGATGCGGCTGCGGGCGGCCCATCCAAGGCGAGGACCCGCCGCGGTTCAAGAGCGAATCGCAGGCGAGCGGCCGCAGGGCTTCCACCCTGCGAGAAAGCGGTCTCAGAGCCCGATCCGCTCCGCCTCGAACGGCAGTGTCACGGCCGGCCCGCCGGCGATGCGCAGGTCGAGTTCGCCGGCGCGGTGAGCGATCGCCTCGACCCGGTCCCAGCCCGGCTCGGCCGGGACGGCGCCGAAGGCGTAGACGATCTCGACCCGCCTCGCCGGGTCGAGCGCGATCGCGGTCGGATAGCCCTCGGCGGTCAGCAGGTTCGGTCCGATCGAGGCGCGGTGGCCGAGATGGAGGTACATGCAGCCTTCCTCGATCCCCAGCACATGGCGGTGCCGGCCGGAGAAGGGCGGGTAGTCGCGGCCGCCATTGCTCATCCACAGCATGGTGAAGGGCAGCCGGCGCGGGTCCTTCAGGCCGAAGAACAGGAACCCCTCGCGCGCCGCCAGCGCCGCCGACCAGCCGAGCGGCGAGCCCGGCGCCTCGGCCAGCTGCACGATGTCCTCATGGCTCTCGGCGAAAGGGTAGCGCGAGGCGTCTATGGTGCGGCCGTCGGCCAGGCGCAGGGCATCGAGCCCGGCGAAGCGCTGCGGATAAGCCAGCACCGAGCGCCCCCGCGCGGCATCGGGTTCGACCGGCGTCGGCGGGGTGATGCCGAAGGCCTTGGGCGAGACGCTGAGCGCCGCGCCGCCCGGCGCCCGGATCATGGCGTGATGCGCCATCGGCAGCGCGCCGGCGCCGCCCTCGAAGACATGGCGCTGATAGACGATCGGCTGGCCCTCGCGCAGCGTCACCGCCTTGCGCACGGTGGCGCCGAACCCCTTTTCCTGCAGGGTGAAGCGCGCGGTGACGCCGCCCGCCTCCCGGTCGATGCCGTCGAAGCCCCAATGGCCGTTGGCGGTCCAGCCATGGCCCGGCGCGCCGTCGAGGTCGCTGTCGGCGAAGGGGGCGCAGAAGAAGTCGCCGGCCAGGTTGCGCAGGCCGACCGGGATGTCGTCCGGCAACGCCTCGCCGCTGTCGATCCAGGGCGCCCGGTGCAGCGGCCGGATCTCCCGCCCCTGCCAGCGCATCACGACATCGTGCAGGTGGCCGCCTTCCGGGTTGAAGACGATCTGAACCGTATCGACGCCGAACTCGATCATCGCCCTCTCCCGGATGGCCTGACAGCGGGGTAGCATCGATGCCGCAGCGGCGCGAGCGTGTAAACGTCAACATCATGCGCCGATTGCAGCCGGCGGGGATTCCGGCGAGAATCCCGGCACGCCATGGCCGATCGCACGAAGCCTTCCCCTGTGAACGTTTTCCCGGCGCGCCGGCCGACGATCCGCGACGTGGCGGCGCGGGCCTCGGTGTCGATCGGCACCGTGTCGCGCGTCGCCGGCGGCAGCGCCCGGGTGGCGGAGGCGACGCGGGCCCGCGTGCTGGCGGCGATGGCCGAGACGGGCTACCAGCCCAACGCCGCCGCCCGCACCATGCGCACCAGCCGCACCCGCACCATCGGCTTCCTGATCCCGGACATGGCCAACCCGGTGTTCTCGCGCGTCGCCATCGGGGCGGAACCGGTCTTGTCCGCCGCCGGCTACATGCTGTTCGCCGTCTCCTCCAACCGCTCGCCCGCCCGCGAGCTGGCCTTCCTGGAGGCGGCGCAGCAGCGCCAGATGGACGGGCTGATCGTCACCCTGGCGGACGAGACGCACGCGCCGGTGGTCGAGCGCCTGGGCCGGATCGGCGTGCCGCTGGTGATCCTGGACCGCGACGTGCCGGTGGCGGCCGACGTGGTCTACAGCGACCACGCCCGGCCGGTCGAGACGTTGGTGCGGCAGATGGCGGCGCAGGGCCACAAGCGGATCGCGCTGATCACGGCGTCGGAGAAGATCCGCCCCGGCCGCGCCCGCGCCGAGGCTTTCCGCAAGGCGGTGGCCGAAGCCGGCCTGACGGTGGAGGAGCGGCTGATCCGGTCCCGCGCCCAGACGGCGGAGTACGGCGCAGCCGAGGCGCACGACCTTCTGACCGGGCCGAAACCGCCGACCGCGCTGATCGCCGGCGGCAACGAGATCTTCCAGGGCGCCCTGCGCGCGATCCGGCTGCTCGGCCTGTCGGTGCCGCGGGACCTGTCGCTGGCCGGCGCCGACGACCGGGTGCTGGCCGAGCTGGTCGACCCGCCGATCACGGTGATCGACCGCGACATGGCCGAGGTCGGCGCCACCGCGGCGCGGATGCTGCTGGAGCGGCTGGACGGCCTGGACGCCCCGCCGCGCCGGGTGCTGTTGGGCAGCAGCGTGGTGCTGCACGGGTCCATCGGCCGGCCGAAGGGGAAGCCGCGATGAGCGGGCGTCTGCGGCTGGGCTTCCTGGCCTCGCATGGCGGCACCAGCATGCGGGCGATCATCGACGCCATCGCCGACGGGACGCTTGCGGGCGAGGCGTGCCTGGCGATCAGCAACAACCGGGACGCGCCGGCGCTGCGCTTTGCCGAAGCGGCCGGGGTTCCGCACAGCCACATCAGCGCGACCAGCGAAGGCGGCGAGGAAGCGGCCGATCTGGCGATCCGCCGGGCGATGCAGGAAGCAGGCGCCGAATGGCTGGTGCTGTCGGGCTATCTGCGCAAGGTCGGTCCCCTCACGCTCGACCGCTATCGCGGCCGCATCCTCAACATCCACCCCGCCCTGCTGCCGGAGTTCGGCGGCCGGGGGATGTACGGTCGGCATGTGCACGAGGCTGTTCTGGCTGCCGGCCGGACCGTCAGCGGCATGACGGTCCATATCGTCGACGGCGAATACGACCATGGGCCGGTCGTGGCGCAGCGCGAGGTCGCGGTGCTGCCGGGCGACACGGTCGAGACGCTGCAGCAGCGGATCGCCGAGGCCGAGCCGGCCTTCTTCGTCGAGGTGCTGCAGGGCATCGCTACAGGCCGGCTTGCGGTGCCGTAAGCCCCCCCAACTGTCATGCCCGGGCTTGACCCGGGCATCCAGAAGGTCTCGACGCTCTCTGGATTGCCGGGTCAAGCCCGGCAATGACAATGGGTGGGAATCGGACGACGCCTCAGAAGTTAAACTGGCCGATGTTGCTCTTGTCGAAGGTGGTCGGCTGGGACTGCGTCAGGATCTGGTTGTTGTCGCCGATCTTGATCGTGCCCAGCTTCGGCACCTCGAAGCTCGAGCCCGGCTTCAGATCGATCTTGCCGCCCAGCACCCCGACCGCGAGGTGGGAGGCCAGCCAGCCCTCGTTGTAGGGGCTCCACAGCTGGAAGGCCGTGACCGTGCCGTTCTCGATGAAGCGGCGCATCTGGTTCGGGGTGCCGAGGCCGGTGACCTTCACCTTGTCGGCCTTCCCCGCCGTCTCCACCACCTGGGCCGCGGCGGCGACGCCGACCGTGGTCGGCGAGATGATGCCGGCCAGGTTCGGGTAGTTGGCCAGGAGGGCCTCGGTCTCGGTCGTGCTCTTCTGCGGGTCGTCGTCGCCATAGGCGATGGTGACCAGCTTCATGTCCTTGTACTTGGGATTGGTCTCAAGGACCTTCTTCATGTCGGCGATCCAGACGTTCTGGTCCGGCGCGTCGGTGGTGGCGGAGAGGATCGCGACCTCGCCCTTGTAGCCGATCAGCGAGCCCATCAGCTCGACCTGGGCCGCGCCGGTCTGCGAGAAGTCGACCGGCAGGATGGCGGCGTCGCGATGCGCCTCGTTGCCCGGCACGTCGGAGTTGACCACCAGGATCTTCACGCCGCGCGACCGGGCGCGGTCGAAGATCTGGTTCAGCGCGTCCGGGCTGTTCGGCGAGATGGCGATGACGTTGACGCCGCGCTGGATCTGGGCGGTGACGAAGGGGATCTGCGAGGTCGCCTCCGGCGTCGCCGGGGCGACCGTGGTGAACTCGCAGCCCAGCTCCTTGCAGCCGTCCTCGAACCCTTTGATGATGCTGTCGAAATAGGGGTTCCCGGTGTTCTTCGGGATGTACACGATCTTGACCGGGTCGGCCGCGAGGGCGGAGCCGGCGAACAGGCCGGCGGCGACCGCCAGCGCGGTGAGAAGCTTGGTCCGGGGCATGGTTTCCTCCTTGTTCGGCTTTGTCAGCGTCTTCGGGCGGCGGTGATGGCGTTCGAGGCGACGATCGACAGGATCAGCAGCAGGCCCAGAACGGTCAGCTGCGCCTCGATCGCGATGTTGGCCACGGTCATGCCGGTCTGGATGATCACCAGCAGCCACAGGGCCAGGAAGGTGCCGGCGATGGTGCCGCGGCCGCCGAAAATCGAGGTGCCGCCCAGCATCACGATCAGCACCATCTGCAGCTCTCCCCCCGCGGCCAGGTCGTAGCGGACGGAGCCGAGGCGCGAGGCCATCATCTGCCCGGCCAGGGCCGAGACCACGCCGGAGGCGACGAACAGCAGGGTCTTGATGCGGTCGACCCGGATCCCGGCGTGCCGCGCCGCGGTCTCGCTGGTGCCGATCTGGTAGATCTGCCGGCCGAACACGGTGCGGCCGAGCAAGAGGCCGAGCAGCAGCGCCAGCACCAGGAAGACCAGCACCGGCACCGGCACGATGCCGATCTCGACGAAGTCGATGCCGACGAACCAGGCCGGGAAGCCGCCGATCGAGCGGTCGCCGGCGAAGATCTGGGCGATGCCGCGATACAGCGTCATGGTGCCGATGGTGACGATGATCGAGGGCAGGCGCAGCCAGGTGACGAGCAGCGCGTTGATTCCGCCCATCGCCGCCCCGGCCAGCACGCCGAGGCCCATGGCCGCCGGCATCGGCAGCCCGGCCTTGGCGGCCAGCGCGAACAGGCAGGTGGACAGCGCCATCATCGCCGCCACCGACAGGTCGATCTCGCCCGAGACCACGATCATGGTCAGGACCAGGGCGACGATGCCGAACTCGATCGAATAGGTCGCGCTCTCCAGCACGAAGCCGAGATCGGCGAAGAACGGCGACAGCTGCGTGCCGGCTATGGCGGCCGCGACCAGCAGCAGGAAGGTCATCGTCTCCGGCCGCAGCAAAGCGCGGCGCCAGGAGAAGGCGGGTCGTTCCATCGGCAGCACCGTCATGCCGGCCCCCGGCGCCAGAGATGGGCGAAGCCGCCTTCGCGCACCGAGCGGTCGATCACCAGCGCCAGGATGATGATGGCGCCGTAGATCGCGTTCTGCCAGAAGCCGGAGATGCCGAGGATCGGCAGCGCCACGGTGACCGAGCCGAGCAGCAGCACGCCGAGCGCGGTGCCGGCGACGCTGCCGGTGCCGCCGTTGATGCTGACCCCGCCGATGACCACGGCGGCGATCACCGTCAGCTCGAAGCCGACGCCGGTGATGCCGGGGTTCACATAGCCGAAGCGGGAGGCGTAGAGCAGGCCGGCGAGGCCGGCGCAGGCGCCGGACAGGGCGAAGACGGCGAGCGTCACCGGCACCACCCGGATGCCGCGCAGCCGCGCCGCCGGCGGGTTCGAGCCGATGGCGTAGATCTCGCGCCCGACGCGCAGATGGCGCAGCGCCAGATGGGTGGCGATGGCCACGGCCAGGGCGATCAGCACGATCCAGGGGACGCCGACCGGCGAGGTCTGGGCCATGCGGATCAGGTCCGGCGGGATGTGGTTCGGGTCGACCTGCCGGCCGCCGGACAGGATGAAGACCAGCCCGCGGAACAGGCTCATCGTGCCGAGGGTGACGATGATCGACGGCAGCCCGAACAGGGTGACGACCAGGCCGTTGACCAGGCCGAGCCCTGCGCCGATCGCGACCGCCAGGAGGAAGCCGAGCCAGATCGGGAAGTCCGGGACGTCGCGGAAGATCATGCCGACGGCGATGGCGGCGAAGCCGAGCACCGAGCCGATCGAGAGATCGACGTGGCGGGCCAGGATCACCATCATCTGCCCCATCGCCGCGACCAGGATCAGCGGGATGGCCAGGAGCACGATGCGGAACGTCTCCCAGGTCAGGAAGCGCGGCTCGATCGCACCGACCGCGGCGTAGAACAGCACCAGCATCACCACGATACCGGCCTCCCGCGCGGCGAGGAGGCGGGTCATCGGGGAGCCTCCACCCTGGCGGGAGCGGGCGGCTCAAACGGGATAGGGCGGAGCCACCCCCTCACCCGAAATCGCTGCGCGATTTCGACCTCTCCCCAAGGAGAGGTGTCGTGCCGGCGCCTCCCTCCCCTCTCCTTGGGGAGAGGGAGGGACCCGGCGCCGCAGGCGACGGGAGGGTAAGGGGGAGAGCGGAACAGGACAGGGAAGAGCTGCATCACGCCCCCTCCGCCCGGCGGCGGGGCACGGCGGCGGCCATGATCGCCTCCTGGGTCGCCTCGGCGCGGCTGAACTCCGCGGTCAGCCGGCCCTCGGACATCACCAGGATGCGGTCGCTGAGGGTCAGCAGCTCCGGCAGCTCCGACGAGATCAGGAGGATCGCCCGCCCGTCCGCCGCCAGCGCGTTGATCATGTCGTAGAACTCCGCCTTCACGCCGATGTCGATGCCGCGCGTCGGCTCGTCGAGGATCAGGATCTCCGGGTCGGTCATCAGCCAGCGCGCCAGGATCGCCTTCTGCTGGTTGCCGCCGGACAGCTCGCCGATCGGCTGGCGCGGCGAGGCCAGGCGGATGCGCAGCCTCTCGATCGCGCCGCGCGCCGCCGCCCGCTCCGCCGCGGGGCTGATCACGCCGCGCCGCGCGATCCGCCGGGGAGCCGCGGCGGTGATGTTCTGGTCGACCGGCAGCGACCGGAAGATGCCGGCGGCCGCCCGGTCCTCCGGCACATAGGCGAGGCCGAGGCCGATCGCCCGGGCCGGGTCGGCGATCGCCACCTCCCGCCCCTTCACCCGGATCCGGCCGCGATCGGCCGGGGCGATGCCGAACAGCGCCCGGGCCACGTCGGTGCGGCCGGCGCCGACCAGACCGGCCATGCCCAGCACCTCGCCGCGCCTCAGCGTGAAGCCGATATCGGCGAAGCGGCCGGCGCGGCCCAGCCCCTCGACCTCCAGCGCCGTCTCGCCGATCGCCGCCTTCTCCTTGTGCAGGAAGGCCTTGAGCGGCCGGCCGATCATCAGCCGGATGATCTCGCCATCCGGCAGGTCGGCGGCCGGCGCGGTCGCCACCCGCTCGCCGTCGCGGAAGATGGTGACCCGGTCGCACAGCGCCCGCACCTCCTCCAGCCGGTGGCTGATGAAGACCACGGCGCGGCCTTCGTCGCGCAGCCGGCGGACGATGGCGAACAGGGTCTCGACCTCGCGCGGGGTCAGGGGCGCCGTCGGCTCGTCCATCAGGATCAGCCGGCTGTCGGCGGCCAGCGCGCGGGCGATCTCGACCATCTGCTGGTCGGCGATCGAGAGGCCGCCGGTCGGCCGCGTCACGTCGATGGCGACGCCGAGATCGTCCATCAGGCGCCGGGCCGCGGCCGCCATGCCGCGCCAGCGCACCCGGCTGAAGGGCCCGCCGTCGGCTCCGCCGATGAACAGGTTCTCCGCCACCGAGAGATGCGGGAAGGAGATCGGCTCCTGATGGATCAGGGTGATGCCCAGGCGCTGCGCCTCGAGCGGCGAGCCGATCTCCACATGCCGTCCCTGCAGCAGCAGGCGTCCGGCGCTCGGCCGGTGCACCCCGGCGAGGATGCGGGCGAAGGTCGACTTGCCGGCGCCGTTCTCGCCCAGGAGCGCATGGATCTCGCCGCCGGCCAGGGCCAGGTCGATGCCGCGCAGCACCTCGACCCCGGCGAAGGATTTCGAGATCCCCTCCGCGGCGATCACGGCCGGCGCGGACAGTTCGGACGAGGCGGTTTCCCGGACGCTCACATCCCTCCCCTCGGCGCTCTTCGCCCGGGGATGCCCCGCGCCGGCGCCTATTCATCAGACCGTTGACCATGTTTGGATGAATCCGTGTGAACGTCAACATCCGTGGAGCGACATTCCGGAACATGCGTTCCGCCGGCCTGCAGGATCACTGCGGGTCGACTCTGTTAAAACGTTTCCACGACCGAGGCCGCGACGGCCGCCCGGCGCGCATGCCAGCCCTTCCGGCTTTCGCCACCCGTTTTCCGGCCACAGGCGTATGTCTGACCATCGGGGCAGGACGGGCAGCCCGCCGCCCCGGAGGGGATCGAGACGACCATGCGACTCTGGCGGCGCGGCGACGAGACTGTCCCGATGGCCCCTGTGCGTGCGGCCACGGCGCCTCCCGCCGCGACGCCCCTCCCCTCCTCCGGCGCCGAGACGCCGCTGCTCGGCGTGCTCTGCTCCCTCTTCGCCAATCTGATGTTCGCGTCCAGCGACGCGCTGGTGAAGGGGCTGACGGCCAGCTACTCGATCTTCCAGATCATCCCGATGCAGGTCGCCTTCGCCTGCATCCCGATCCTGATCATGCTGCGGCGCGACGGCGGGCTGGGCCGGATGCGGGCGGCGCATCCGCGGCTGATCGTGCTGCGCGGCCTCTTGGCCGGGATCGGCACGATCTTCGGCTTCTACGCCTTCTCCGCCCTGCCGCTGGCCGATGTCTACGCCATCGCCTTCTGCACCCCGATGGTGGTGACGATCCTGTCGATCCCGATCCTGGGCGAGCAGGTGCGTGCCCATCGCTGGGCCGCCGTGGTGGTGGGGTTCCTCGGCATCCTGGTGATGGTGCGGCCCGGCTTCGAGACGCTGACGCTGGGCCATCTCTCGGCCCTCGGCTCGGTCTTCACCGGCGCCGGGGTGGTGCTGATCATGCGCAGGATCAGCCGCGACGAGCAGCGCGCGGTGATGGTGACGGCGGTGATGCTGGGGCTGCTGGTGACCAGCCTGCCGGTCGCGCTGTTCGTGTTCAAGCTGCCCAGCTGGTTCGACCTGCTGCGCGTCGGCGCCGCCGGCCTGCTGATGGGGTCGGCCCAGTTCCTGGTGGTGCGGGCGCTGTCGCTGGCGCCGGCCAGCACCATCGCGCCGATGCAGTACACCATGATCGTCTGGGCGCTGGCCTATGGCAGCCTGTTCTTCGGCAATGCCATCGACCCGTTCGTCGTGCTCGGCGCCGGCATCGTCATCGCCTCCAGCCTCTATATCATGCACCGCGAGCGCGTCCGCGGCCGGACCCTGCGGGCGCATGTGAAATAGCTTTCCGGATATTGTTCTTCCGCTATAATAATATTGTCTGATTGCTGAATTTTATTATTAATTCGAGGAATTGATCATGCCCACTCCACTTGCCGCGGCTGATGCCGCGAGCATCAGCCTGCTCCAGCTGTGCCAGATCTCCTATCTCGACCCCTCCGCCATCCCCGGCAGCTTTCCGCTGGCCTGGCCGGCATCGGGCGGCGGCAGCTGGTCGCTGGCCTGGGGGCCGGCGCAGGACCCGTCCGGGGGCAACCTCGCCTATGTCGCGGTCCGCAGCGCGTCGGGCCAGACCCTGTCCCTGGCGGTCGTCGTGCGCGGCACCGACTGGGACGTGCCTGTGCTCGGGCTGTGGAACCAGATCGTCCAGGACCTCGACGCCGACAGCCAGCAGGCGCCGCCCTGGACGGCCGCGACCGGCACGCTGATCGCCGACGGCACGGCCGATGCGCTGTCCCGGGTCTCCGGCATGACCGCGGGCGGGCAGTCCCTGGTCGCTTTCCTGGCCGGCTTCTACGGCACCGCCGGCAACGGGCAGGTGCCGCTGCAGGTGACCGGGCACAGCCTGGGCGGCTGCGTCACCACCGTTCTGGCGCCCTGGCTGCAGTCGCAGTTGGGGCAGCAGGGCCTGTCCCCGTCCATCGTGCCCACGACCTACGCGGCGCCGACCGCCGGCAACCAGGCCTTTGCCGAGGCCTTCCGCAGCGCCTTTCCGACCGCGGCCTGCTACCGCAACACGCTCGACATCGTGCCGAAGGCGATGGCCGACCTGTACCAGATCCCGCTGATCTATGAGGATGTCGGTCCCGGCCTGCTGGCGCCGGTCGCGATCGCCACAGCGGTCCTGGGCTACGACCTCTGGCTGCTGCATTGCGGCGTGTCCTACACCGACATCCCGGACAGCCAGTCGCTGCCGGGCAGCTGGCTGGCGCCCGACCCGAGCTCCCCGGTCGGGCCCTGGCTCGACGAGGTGCTGCAGCAGCACGACACCAAGACCTACATGGCCCTGCTCGGCGGCACCTCGGTGACTGAGGGCGAGGCCGTACGCCAGCGGGCGGCGATCGCGGCCGCGGCACCGGCCGCCGCGGTGTCCCGGCGCCGGCCGCCGGCGCCCACCGCGCCGGCCGACCCGGCTTACGCGGCGCGGCTGAAGGCGGCCTTCGCCAGGCTGCGGCAGCCGGGGGCCGGCCTGCGCTGATCCCGGATGAAAGACCGCCCGGCCGGGGGAGGATCCGGCCGGGCGGAGTCAGGCGAACAGCGGCCGGGGCTCGCATCGGTCCCGGCCGCGCCATCCCCGCGGGCGCGGGGATCGGGTTGCGGCTCAGGCTTGGCCCGGCCGGGGGTCGTAGGTCGGGTGGCCGGTCTCGCGGTCGGCGGCCTCCAGCGCCTGAAGGATCCGGATGATGCGTTCGTCGCGCCAGCGCTCGATCTTCTTCACCGGCCAGCCGCCGGCCTGCTCGCGCGTGCCCTCGACCATGCGGTCGATCAGCGTGTCGGTCAGCTTCGGCGCCACCAGCTTGGTCCAGGGCAGCTCCAGCGCCGGGCCGAACTGCTCCAGCATGTGCCGCATGCCGCCTTCGCCGCCGGCCAGGTGATAGGTCAGGTTGGTGCCCATGAAGGCCCAGCGGATGCCGGCGCCGAAGCAGATCGCCTCGTCGATCTCCCTGGTCGTGGCGATGCCGTCGGCGACCAGGTGCAGCGCCTCGCGCCACAGCGCCTCCAGCAGGCGGTCGGCGATGTAGCCGTCGATCTCGTTGCGCACATGCAGCGGCTTCATGCCGAGCGAGGCGTAGAAGGCCGAGGCCGCCGTGATGGTCTCCGGCGCCGTCTGCTTGCCGCCCACAACCTCGACCAGCGGCAGCAGGTAGACCGGGTTGAACGGGTGGCCGATGACGATCCGCTCCGGATGCCGCGCGCCCTCCTGGATCTCGCTGGGCAGCAGGCCGGAGGAGGAGGAGCCGAGGATGACGTCGGCCGGCGCGGCCTCGGCCATGGCGTGGTGCAGCCTGCGCTTCAGCTCGATCCGCTCCGGCGCGCTCTCCTGCACGAAATCGGCTTCGGCCGCGACCGCCTCGGCGGAGCCGAGGACCACCAGCCGGTCCGGGTCGGCGCCTTCGGCCAGGCCGATCCGGGTCAGCGCCGGCCAGGCATTGGCGACGGCGTCGCGCAGCGCCTGCTCGCCGGTCGGCGACGGGTCCCAGGCGACGACGTTCAGTCCTCGGGCCAGCGCCCGGGCGGCCCAGCCGCTGCCGATGACGCCGCCGCCGACGATGCCGAGGGTGCGGATCTCACGCGGCATGGGCCTGCCCCTTCGCCTTGAGGCCGAGATGGCTGCGCGCCTCGGCCGGGGTCATCACCTTCGATCCCATCGCCTCGATGATGGTCCGCGCCCGTTCGACCAGGCTGCCGTTGGAGGCGTAGACGCCCTTGTCGAGATAGAGGTTGTCCTCGAGCCCGACCCGGACATGGCCGCCCAGCAGCACTGCCTGGGCGACGAAGGGCAGCTGCAGCCGGCCGATGGCGAAGCCGGCCCAGACCGCGCCGTCCGGCAGCATGTCGCGCATCGCCAGCATCATCCGCGGGTCGGGCGGCGTGCCCCAGGGAATGCCGAGGCACAGCTGGAACAGCGGCGGCGCGTCGAGCAGCCCCTCCTCCACCATCTTCCGCGCGAACCACAGGTTGCCGGTGTCGAAGATCTCGAGCTCCGGTTTCACGCCCAGTTCCTGGATCCGCTTCGCCTGCTTCCGCAGGATGTCGGGGGTGGAGACATAGACCAGCGAGCCGTCACCGAAATTCAGCGAGCCGCAGTCGAGGGTGCAGATCTCCGGCAGCAGCTGCTCGACATGCGGCAGGCGGGCGACGCCGCCGACCAGGTCGGTGTCGGGGCCGAACTTGGTCGGGTTGTCCTCGGGGCCGATCACCAAGTCGCCGCCCATGCCGGCGGTGAGGTTGATGACGATGTCGACACCGCTGGAGCGAATGCGGTCCACCACCTCGCGGTAGAGCGCCGGGTCGCGGCTGGGCTTGCCGGTCTCGGGGTTGCGGACATGGATATGCGCGACGGTGGCGCCGGCCTTCGCCGCCTCCAGCGCCGCATCGGCGATCTGCTGCGGCGTCACCGGGATCGCCGGATGCCTGCCCACCGTGTCGCCGGCGCCGGTGACGGCGCAGGTCACGATCACGCGCCGGTTGATGTCAGTCTGCAGGGCCATCGCCCGCCACCTCCCCGTATCGCCGGCGAACCGGCCTCCGGGTCAGGCTACGCCCGCGCGGCTGCCCGGACCTTGATCGGGAGCGACAGCCGCTTGACGCTTTCCGCTAGGCGGCGGACGCCCTGCGGTCGCGGCTGGGCGGCACGCCGAATTCGCGGCGATAGCAGCGGCAGAAATGCTCGTAGCTGCCGAAGCCGCAGGCCACCGCCACCTCCAGCAACGGGTCGTCGGAATACTGCACCATCGACCGCGCCCGCTGCAGCCGCAGCGACTGGTAGAAGCCCTGTGGGCCGCGGCCGAGATGACGGGTGAACAGCCGCTCGACCTGGCGCGGCGACATGTCGACGGTGCGGGCCAGGGCGGTGACGGCGATCGGGCTCGCCACGTTGCGCTCCATGATCTCGACCATCCTGGCCAGGCGGCTGTCGCGGATGTCGAGCTGCCGCGGCACCGACAGGCGCTGCCGGTCCTCGGCATGGCGCAGCGTGTTGTAGATGAACTGCTCCGACACCGCCGCGGCCAGTCGGGCGCCGTGATCCATGCGGATGATCTGCAGCATCAGGTCCAAGGCCGCGGTGCCGCCGGCGCAGGTCAGGCGGCGGCGATCAGCCTCGAACAGGCAGGCGCGCGCCTCGACCCGCGGGAACTGTTCGGCGAAGCCGTCCAGCGCCTCCCAATGCGCGGTGGCGCGATAGCCGTCGAGCAGCCCGGCGGAGGCGAGCGCGAAGCAGCCGGTGTCGATCCCGCCGAGCACGGCCCCGGCGCGGTCGAGCCGGCGGAACCAGCGGGTCAGCGCCGGACTCACCGCGGCCAGCGGCTCGAAGGCGGCGCAGACGATCAGCATCGGCAGGTCGTCCTGGCTGCCGGCCACGGCGTCGGCCGGCAGCGGCAGGCCGTTCGAGGCCGGCACCGGCAGGCCGTCGGCGGAGAAGATGGTCCAGCGATAGACCTGCCGCCGCGACAGCCGGTTGGCGACGCGCAGCGGCTCGATCGCCGAGGCGAAGGCCATCATCGAGAACTGCGGCAGCAGCAGGAAGCCGATGCGGCGGGGGGCGTCGGTCGTCATGGCGGGCCCGATCGGAAGCGTCGCCTTTCATCAAGCCGACGGGGCCGGACGTCAAGTCCGACCGCATGGCGCCCGGCCGGCCACGGCGGCGACATCGTCCGGCCATCTTCCCCTGATCCACTGGCCCGGTCAGGCACGGGGGTAGAGACGATCATGGCACTGCCTGCGGATTCCGGGGTTCCGTCACGTTGGAGCGCACTGGCCTTCCGGGCCAAGGCCGCGCTGCTGCGCACCCGCCGGACCCTGGCCGAGATCCGCAGCCGGCCGGCGCGCCACCGGCGGGCCGAGGCGCTGCGCGATGCTCCCGTCGTCACCGAGATCCGGTCGCCGCTGTGGTCCGGCGCCGAAGGGACCGGCGAGCACGACCTGACCGCCGGCAAGATCCAGAATCTGCGCCTGGCCGTGCGTGTCCTCGACGGCGTTGTGGTGCCGGCCGGGACGGGGTTCAGCTTCTGGCGGCAGGTCGGCCGCGCCACCCGCCGGCGGGGCTTCGTCGCCGGGCGCGAGCTGCGCGAGGGCTGCCTGGTCGCCAGCACCGGCGGCGGGCTGTGCCAGCTGTCGAACGGCCTGTACGAGGCGGCGCTGGCCACGGGGTTCGAGATCGTCGAGCGCCACGCCCACAGCCGGCTGGTGCCGGGGTCGCGCGCCGCGGCCGGGCGCGACGCCACCGTGTTCTGGAACTATGTCGACCTGCGCTTCCGCAGCCCGGCGAGCTTCCGCATCGAGGCCCGGCTGACGGCGTCGGAGCTGGAGATCCGCTTCCGCAGCGCCGCCGCCCCGGCTGCCGGAATCGTCATCCCCTTCCCTGCCCCGCGCGAGGCGGCGCATGACTGCGTCGGCTGCGCCCGCGAAGGCTGCGTCCATCACGTGCCCAAAGGCGCGGCGGTCACGCGGCGGCCGACCGCCTGGCTGGTCGACGGAAGCTGGCCGGAATACGCGGCGCTGATGCGCGCCCAGTCTGGGCCGGAGGACAGGCTGTTCCTGCCGATGCGCTGGCCGGCCCGGGCCCGCTATGCCTGGCCGGAGCTGCCCGGCGGCGAGGACCGCGCCATACTGGTCGCGCTGGTCCGCGCCCGGGCGCTGCGTCGGCTGCCGACGGGGGGCGGGGCCCTGCCGCGGGCGATGCTGGACTTCGACCGGCGGCTCGCCGAGGCCTATGCCGGCCGCTTGTCCTACCGCCACACCCATCTGGTGGTCGGCCAGGGGCTGCTGCCGCATCTCTGGCGCCTCGGCTGCCTGCAAGGCCGCAGCTTCGACGTGCTGATGGAGCGCTGGCCGCTGGCGGCGCTGCAGGCGCGGCTGGACCGGGCCCTGACGCGCCATCCCGAAAGCCCGACCCTGGGCGATTTCCGGGCACCGGAGGAGATCGTCGCGGCGGACGCCGGGGCGCTGGCCGCCGCGCCCCGCCTGTACACCCCACATGCCGGCATCGCCGCGCGCTTTCCGGACCGGGCGGTGCATCTGGACTGGGCGCTGCCGGACGTGACTGCCGTACCCACGCCCACGATCGGCGGCCGCACCATCCTGTTCCCGGCCTCGCCGCTGGGCCGCAAGGGCGCCCATGCCCTGCGCGACGCGGTCGAGGGGCTGGACATCGACCTGGCCGTCACCGGCCGGGCGCGGGAGCATGACAAGCCGTTCTGGCGCAACGTCTCGGCCCGGACGGTGCCCGGCGGCGCCTGGCCGTCCCCGCTGGCGGCGGTGGTGCTGCCGGCGATCGTCGAGCACCAGCCGCGGGCGCTGCTGCGCGCCCTGGCGCTGGGCATCCCGGTGATCGCCACCGCCGCCTGCGGCCTCGACGAGAGACCCGGCGTCACCCTGGTGCCGGAAGACGACGCCGCGGCCCTGCGGCAGGCGCTGCTGCAGGCGCTCGGCGATGCCCCCCAGCGGCTTCAGGCTTCGGCCAGGAACTCCGCATAGGTGCCGGCGATCGCCTCGACCGCCGCGTCGTAGAACTGCTTCCCGTGCTCCGGCGTCGCCAGGCCGGGGTTGGAGCCGATGCGGCCGTCCGGAAAGCGCCGGCGGTAGTCGGCGGCGTCGTAGAACCGGCCCGACGGTGCGATCGGCGGGTCCAGCTCGGCCGATTTGATGTGGTCGGGGAACAGGTGCTGCGTGACCGCCACCTCGCTGGCCGTGGCGTGGCTGCCCTCGGCCACGCCATACAGCTCCTTCGACAGACGCTGCACGCCGGGATTGTCCCACCAGTTGACCAGGCGGCAGCGGACCGACGGGCTACCGAGCGCGCGCCGCTCGGAATAGATCTCGTAGAAGGCGGCCTGGATGGTGGCGATGTTGCCGCCATGGCCGTTGACGAACAGGAAGCGCTCGAAGCCGTGCTCGGCCAGCGCCATGACGTAATCGCGGATCACCAGCACCAGCGTCGACGGCTTCAGCGTCATGCTGCCCGGGAAGGTCATGTGGTGATGCGCCATGCCGACGCCGATGGTCGGGCCGACCACCGCCCCGGTCTTGTCGCCGACGCCGCGGGCGATGCCCTCGGCGCACAGCGCATCGGTGCCGATCAGCCCGTTCGGGCCGTGCTGCTCGGTCGATCCGATCGGCATGATCGCGCCGCGCGAGGTCTTCAGATAGGCCTCGATCTCCGGCCAGGAGCTGAGCTGAAGCTGCATGGGTCCTCCGTTTCCTGGGCTCGCCTTGTCCAATCCGGGAGCGGCCCGGGAGTTCCTTTGAAAGCGCCGGTCAGCGGCGAGGCGTCGTCAGATCCCCAGCGCGCAGCCGTCCTTGCGGGGGTCGGAGCCGGCGATCAGCACGCCGCGCTCATGGTCGATCAGGATCGCCTGGCCTCCGCCCAGCGGTTCGTCGCGCCGCTCGACCGTGTGGCCGCGGCCGGCGAGGTCCGTCGCCACCGCCTCGCCGATCCGGGTCTCGAGCTGCAGCACGCCGTCGAAGGCGAAGCTGCGCGGCAGGTCCAGCGCCGCCTGCGGGTCGAGGCCGCGGTCGACGACCGAGGACACGAACTGCGCCTGGCCGGCCGCCTGGTAGTGCCCGCCCATCACCCCGAACACGCCGGCGGTACGGCCGCCGCGGCGCAGCAGGCCGGGGATGATGGTGTGCATCGGCCGCTTGCCCGGCCCGATCGAATTCGGGTGCTTCGGCTCGACCCGGAAGGACCGGCCGCGGCTGTGCAGCAGCACGCCGGTCTCGGGGTCGAGCAGCCCGCTGCCGAAGCTGTCGAAGATCGAGTTGATGAAGGAGACGGCGTTGCCGTCACGGTCGACGACGCAGAGATAGACCGTGTCGCGGTGCTCCGGCTCGGTCCACAACGCCGGCTGGCCGGCGCGCTTCGGGTCGATCCGCCGGCGCAGCGTGCCCAGCACCTCCTCCGACAGCAGCGTCCGCGGGTCGTGCGGCAGGTGGTCTGGGTCGCAGATCAGCGCGTCGCGGTGGTGATAGGCGATCTTGGTCGCCTCCGCGTGCAGATGGATGCGGTCGGCCTCCGGCAGCTCCGCCGAGAGATCCTGGCCGGCCAGCAGGCCCAGGATCATCAGCGCCGCCAAACCCTGGCCGTTCGGCGGGCACTCCACCACTTCGGTGCCGCGGTAGTCGAGCCGGATCGGGTCGACCCAGTTGGCGACCTCACGGCCGGCGGCGAAATCGTCGAGCGTGTGCAGCCCGCCCTGGGCCCGCAGGAAGCGGACCAGCGAATCCGCCACGGCACCCTCGTAGAAGGCGGCGGCGCCGCGGGCGGCGATGTCGCGCAGCCGGGCGCCGAGCAGCGGCTGGGCATGCCGGTCGGCGACCGCCGGGATCCGGCCGCCAGGCAGGAACACGGCGCGGCAGCCGGCGTCGCCGGCCAGGAAGCCGGCATCCTCGGCCCAGTCCCAGGCGACGCGCGGGGCCACCGGATAGCCTTCCTCGGCATAGAGGATGGCGCGGGCGAACAGACGGTCGAGCGGCAGCGACCCGTGCTCGGCATGCAGCCGGCACCAGGCCGAGACCGCGCCCGGCACGGTCACCGCATGCGGGCTGCGCTGCGGGATGGCCGAGAGGCCCTGCGCCGCCAGCGCCTCCGCCGAGGCGGCGCGCGGGGCGCGGCCGCTGCCGTTCAGCGCCAGCGCGTCCTTCCCGGCCGGGGCATAGAGCACGAAGCAGTCGCCGCCGATGCCGGTCATGTGGGCTTCGACCACGCATTGCACCGCGACCGCGGCGAGCGCCGCATCGACCGCGTTGCCGCCGTCCATCAGCACCTCGAGCCCGGTGGCCGAGGCCAGCGGGTGGGAGGTGGCGATCGCCGCCTCGCCCGCGATCAGCGCCGAGCGCCCCGGCTGGCCGAAATCCCGCTGCATCCGCCGTGTCCTTTCTCGCTTCGATCGGTTGTTGATATCGGCCGCGGCGGCCGCTGGCAACCGGGCCACGCCGCAAGCCGGAACGGCCTGCTCGCATCACCTGCGGGAACGCCGTGACGATTTTATGAAATTTGCGCACACACGAATTTTTCGTCGCACCTGATGATTGATTTGGAACAGCTGCCTTCGTATAAGCCGCCCCGTCACAGAAAAAGGCCGCGATTCCACTTGGGGGGAAACGCGCCTGACACGCGAGGGGAAGTAAAATGCGGAAGATTTTGTTGCTCGGGGTGTGCCTTGCGGCCGCCGCGGGAGGGACTGGTATTGCCCAGGCGGCGGATGCGAACGTCACCTCGGGCCTGTCGCTGAAGATCAGCGGCTGGATCGGCTTCATGGCCGGCCTGTCGATCAGCAACACCGCCGACGACACCTTCGACCGCGACTATGACTTCGTGTCCAATGCGCGGCTGCAGTTCGACGTCAAGAACGTCACGGATTCCGGCCTGGAATACGGCGCCCGCATCCGCATGAACAACGTCGACCGCCGCAACGACGTCACGATCGACCGCACCTATCTCTACGTGAAGGGCGGCTTCGGCACCGTCACCCTCGGCGACGCGCCCTACGCCATCGCCGATTTCGGCTACGTCTATGTCCATGACACGCTGAACGGCAAGCTCGGCCTCGGCGCCGGCTGGGGCGACGGGCTGGACGGCAAGTTCAACCTGTTCGGCGGCTCCGACACCTTCTACGCCGTGGATCCGAGCTATGGCATCGGCGGCCTGAACGGCAAGGACACCAAGGTCAAGTACACCTCGCCGAGCTTCTCCGGCTTCTCGTTCGGCGTCGACTTCACGCCGGTCGCGGGCGGCAACGGCCATGCCGGCAACGGCGGCCGCAACGACCTGACCAATGACGGCAGCACCCGCTACGAGAACATCGTCACCGCCGGCGTCCAGTACACCAACACCTTCGACGGCAGCACGGTGACCCTGCGCGGTTCGGCCGGCAACGGCAACGGCGTCAGCGGCAACCACGACTACGAGGCCTACAGCCTCGGCGGCCAGTTCATCCATTCCAGCGGGTTCGGTGCCAGCGTCAACTGGGTGCACTTCTCCAGCACCTTCCGCGCCGACAAGGCCATCGACTCGATCACCGGCGACCTGTCCTACGCCAGCGGCCCCTTCGTCGCCTCGGTCGGCTATGCCTACACCACGGCGGAGAAGAACAACGGCCTCGAATCGTCCTTCACCGACGGCGCCGACCTGAAGACCAACCACAGCGTCATCGGCTCGTTCCTCTACAACATCGCCCCGGGCCTCAACAGCTTCACCGAGCTGGCCTATGAGCGGAACGAGTTCCGCTTCGGCCGGGACTATGAGGCGACCGCCCTGACCACGGGCCTGGCCCTCTCCTTCTGATCGATACCTGACCTCCTATTACCCAGCGAACTCGAGGGCGGCGCCAGGGGCCGCCCTCTTTGTTTTGGGGCACGGCACTACTTCTTACGGCGTTTCCTCACCGGAGGAGCGCGATGGGCAGCAAGGCCGGACAGGTGCGGATCGGGATCTCGGGCTGGACCTACCGGCCCTGGCGCGGCGTGTTCTATCCGAAGGGCCTGCCGCAGAAGCGTGAGCTGGCCTTCGCCGCCGAGAGCTTTCCGACCGTCGAGATCAACGGCACCTTCTACGGCACCCAGCGGCCGGAGAGCTATGCCCGCTGGTCCGATGAGACCCCGGAGGATTTCGTCTTCGCGGTCAAGGGGCCGCGCTACATCACCCATCTGCGCCGTCTGCGCGAGGTGGAGGCGCCGCTGGCCAATTTCCTGGCCTCCGGGCCGCTGCGGCTGGGGCCGAAGCTGGGGCCCATCCTGTGGCAGTTCCCGCCCAGCTTCCGCTTCGACCAGGACCGGATCGAGGCCTTCTTCCAGCTGCTGCCGAAGGACACCGAGGCCGCAGCGGAGATCGCCCGCCGTCACGACGAGCGCTATGCCGGCCGGGCCTGGACCAGGACCGACCGCAAGCGGCCGATGCGGCACGCCATGGAGATCCGCCACGACAGCTTCCTCGATCCCGCCTTCATCCGGCTGCTGCGCCGCTACCGCGTGGCTCTGGTCTGCGCCGACACGGTGGACTGGCCGCGGCGCATGGACCTGACCGCCGACTTCGTCTATTGCCGCCTGCACGGGTCGGAGCAGCTGTATGTCAGCGGCTACGACGACGCGGCGCTCGACACCTGGGCCGACCGCGTGGCCGCCTGGGCCATCGGGCGCGAGCCGAAGGACGCCGAGCGGGTGATCGACCGGCCCGGGCCGAAGCGGGCCGGGCGCGACGTCTACGTCTATTTCGACAACGACGCCAAGGTGCGCGCCCCGGCCGATGCCAAGGGGCTGATTCGCCGGGTCGAGGACCGGCTGGGCCGCTGATCCTGCAGCATCATCAGGATGCCGGGCCGCCGTGCAATCCCATCGGGCCGGCGGCCCGGCGGCCGCCATGAACCGCCGCGAGCGCTGCCGCGGCGATCTCGCCGCGCAGCCAGCTGTGGTCCGGGTCGCGATGGCGGCGCTCATGCCAGATCAGCGCCACCTCGTAGGCCGGCAGCTCCAGCGGCGGGTCGACCACCGCCAGCGGCAGCATGGCGGCGACGCGGGTGGCGACGCGGTGCGGCACGGTCAGCACCAGGTCGGTCTCGGCGATCATCGCCGGCGCCGTCAGCATGTTGGGGACCAGGATCGGGTCGCGGTCCGGCAGGTCCAGCTTGGCCAGCCCGTCATAGACCTGGCCGAAGCCGTCCTCGGCGCCGGAGGCGATCACGGCGTGGCGCAGGGTCGAGAAGCGTTCGATCGTCCAGTCCTGCGCCAGGGCCGGATGGTCCCGGCGCAGCAGGCAGGCGAAGCGGTCGGCGTAGAGGCTGCGCCGGAAATAGCCGGGCGGGGTGTCGCCGATCTGCCCGACGGCGAGGTCGATCTCGCCCTGTTCGAGCCGCCGCAGGGCGCCGGCCAGCAGCGGATCGGTGACGACGTCGAGATGCGGCGCCCGCTCGCGCAGCCGCGGCAGCAGGCGCGGCAGCAGGACCAGGGACTGGTGGTCGGGCATCGCCATCGTCACCTTCGACCGCCATTCGCCGGGAGCGAAGCTGCGGCTCGTCACGATCTCCCGGATGGCGCCGAGCACCGAGGGCAGCAGTTCGGCCAGCCGCTCGCCCCGCGGCGTCGGCGCCAGGCCGGTCGAGGTGCGGACCAGGAGGTCGTCGTTGAACATGCCGCGCAGCCTGGCCAGGGCCCGGCTCATCGCCGGCTGGCTCTGGCCGACATGCTGGGCGGCGTGGGTGACGTTGCGGAACTGCAGCAGCGCCTCCAGCGCCACCAGCAGGTTCAGGTCGACCGAGGCCAGGTTCATCGCTGGCCGCTGCAGGGCCGACTGACGGTCGCCGCCGACCGCGGCCTGCTGCGCCTGCGACGCCGGAGCCGTCGGCGTGAATGCGTATTCAAGCATGCATCTTCCCTCTTCCAGACAGAGGCGGGCGAAGGACCGGGCACCTCTCCCGCCCGGCGGGGAGGTCGTGGATCGTCAAGATTTCCTGGCGACACGATTCGTGGGGATCGGACCTCTCAGGGCACGCCCCCGGCGATGGACGTCCATGCCGGCGGGGCCAGGGCGTTCGTCATCGTCCGAACCATGGGGCGGGGCCTCCTCGGGTTGATCCAAAGCCGTTCTGGCGATGCCGCTGCCTGCCGGCCGGCACCGGCATCCGGCTGGCACGGCGTCTGCCCGACAGGGTAGCTATGATCTTATGCTCAATTTATGAACAGATGCTCAGACCAAGCCGGATGGAGTCAAGCGCCGAGGGCGAGCCGTCTCCGTTACCGGCGCCCGCGAATTGTCCGATATTTCCCAAACTGTTGGCCTGCCCGGACGCGCCGCGACCGGCCGCAACCCTTGCCGGACGGCCATTGCGGGCGGCCGGGCGTTGTGCCCGGCTGCGGCGTCCCGCCCCCGCGCGGATCCGGTTCCCGCATCACGCTATCCATTATTGATATAGCCCCGGCCCGGCGGGTCGAGGGATTCGGCATGCCGGGACCCTGCCCTGCCCCATCGGGTTGCCCCCGGCCCGCCCGGTCGTGATAGACCATGCCCGGCCCCGCCGTCCCCGGGCGGCGGGGGAGTGTGCGGAGGGGTGATGACGGTTCAAATCGACATCGGAACGCTGTCCGACGGGGCATCGGCCATGATCGATCTCGAGGAACTGCTGGCGACTCGGCTGCTGGTGCAGGGCAATTCCGGCTCTGGCAAGTCGCATCTGCTGCGCCGCCTCCTGGAGCAGAGCGCCGCCTGGGTGCAGCAGGTGGTGGTCGACCCCGAGGGCGACTTCGTCAGCCTGGCCGACCGCTTCGGCCATATCGTGGTCGACGGCGACCGGTCCGACGACGACCTGTACCGCATCGCCGGCCGGGTGCGGCAGCACCGCACCTCCGCCGTGCTGAACCTGGAGCGCTGCGACATCGATTCGCAGATGCGCGCCGCCGCCGCCTTCCTGAACGGGCTGTTCGACGCCGAACGCGACCTCTGGTACCCGGTGCTGGTGGTGGTGGACGAGGCCCAGCTGTTCGCCCCGGCCGCGGCCGGCGACGTGTCGGAGGAGGCGCGCAAGGCGACGCTGGGCGCCATGGCCAATCTGATGAGCCGCGGCCGCAAGCGCGGCCTGGCCGGGGTGATCGCCACCCAGCGCCTGGCCAAGCTGGCCAAGAACGTGGCGGCCGAGGCCTCGAACTTCCTGATGGGCCGCACCTTCCTCGACATCGACATGGCCCGGGCCGCCGACCTCCTGGGGCTGGAGCGGCGCCAGGCCGAGATGTTCCGCGACCTCGGCCGCGGCCGCTTCGTCGCCCTCGGCCCGGCCTTGTCGCGCCGGCCGATCGAGATCCGGATCGGCGCGGTCGAGACCGGCGCGCGTTCGACCAGCCCGAAGCTGCTGCCGATGCCCGAGGCGCCGCCCGAGGACGTGCACGAGCTGATCTTCAAGGCGGTCGAGGCCGAGCCGCCGATGCCCCGCCCGCCGCGGCCGCCGCCGCAGCCGCCGCAATCGACGGCCGAGCTGCTGGCCCAGCTGATCCGCAGCCGCCCCGACACCCCTGTGGTGGAGGAGGAGGCGGACCCGATGACCCAGGCCGAGCGCGACGCCGCGATCGACGCGGTGCTGCGCGACCTAGTGGCGGAGGAGGATTCGGCCTTCCGCCCGATCTCGGTGCTGTACCAGGACTTCCTGGTGCGCTGCCGCATCCAGCGGGTCGGCAGCCGCGGCGCCCCGGCGCTCGACCTGGCCGGCTTCCGCGGCCGGCTGGCCGTGGCCCGCGCCGGGGTCGACACCGACACGGCGGAAAGCCCGGCCTGGCAGCACGCGACCGGGCTGGCACGGGAGCTGCCGGAAGACATGCAGGGCATCTTCCTGCTGCTGGTCAAGGCGGCGATGGCTGGAGCCCCCTGCCCGTCCGACGCCACCATCGCCCGCGCCTACGGCACCCAGTCGGTCGGCCGCACCCGGCGCCTCCTGTCCTATATGGAGCAGCGCGGCTTCATCGTCTGCCGCGCCGCCGGCCGCGGCGGCCACCGCATCGTGACGGTGCCGGAACTGGGCTGCGAGACCGCCCCCGGCGACCCGAACGCGCCGGAGGAGGTGCCGGCGAAGATCGTGGACGATCGCGACGCCGCCGCCGGCGAGGAGACCGCCGCGGCCGGCGAGACCGAGCCGGCCCCGTCGCTCTCCTGAGAGACTTCCGTCGACACTCCCGGCGAAGCCGTCCGACCACGGTCTCGAGCGTTTCCGGTGCTCATGGACCGATACCCGCTGCGCACCTAGACTAGAAGGTCCGCGCGGCCGGCCGTCTCTGAACGGCATGCAGCTTGAAAGCCACTTCAGTGCGGTTCCTGGCCTTCAACTTCCTCATGATCGTACGAACGTGCACCTTTACGGTGCCCTCGCTCAGGTTGAGCTCATAGGCGATGATCTTGTTCGGCTTTCCCTGGGCAATTCGATCTGCAATTGCCCCCTGCCGTTCGGTGAGGCCGAACCGGGTTTCGGAAGGTGCCGATCGCCTCGTGTCCGGATTCCCGATGTCCAGCAGCGCGCTTGCGGGAACAAACACGCCGCCGGCGATGACAAGCGAGATGGCTCCGACCGCTGCGCTCAAACCCATGCTGGTCGGGATATAGCCGCTGGCACCCTGCGAGAGGATTGCGACCACCTGGGCCGCATCGTCCCTGTCGCCGATGACGATCACCGGAATATCCGGATGGCATTCCGCGAGACGCCTCAGGTCTCCGGCGACCTCCGGATCGTCGCTGTCCGCATCCCCAACTCCGAGCAGGACCGCCGACGTTTCGTGAGCGGACCCATCGATCAACCATTCGTCGATATTCGAGAAGGCGGTGATGCTGCGGCACCCGCCGGCCAGCTCGACCGACCGTGTCAGGACGTCTCGGCCGAGCGCGCGGCGATCGATCACCGCAATCGCGTCCCGGCCGAGTCCGGAACTCGTGACAGGGGCGGTCGATCGGCCGGTCAACAGGCGCGAAGCACGGCCGTCAGCGGTCCCGGACTGCCAATCCGCGGCACCGGACGACAGGAGGGAAGCATCGTTCGCATGTTGATCCGAAACCATGTCCACCTCCCTGTCGAGACGAGACAACGTCACGAATACGGCTACCCCGGTAGAGATGTCGGTTCGGCAGAAGGGCGCGGCAGGAGGCAATTTATTTATATTTGCCTCAAATCACTTTCAGAAACGCCGATACCGCCACCACCACCTTCCGGGCAACCCGCAGCATAGTGGATTTAGCCGTCACTCGTTCCGATCCGATAGATCCAGATCTCCTCTATCGATGAGTCCAGATTACATCCGGCAAGGCGCAGCTTTGGTCGCAGTCACGCCAACGCATTCGTGGTCTCCGATCGAGAGGCTAGACTGGCGGCGTGCATGCGCACCGACATTTCGCCTCGCCCAAGCCGGCGCGGTGTCGTGAAGCCCGAAGGGATGACCTTCGCTACGCCGAGGAGACGGGACATTGGAGACACGAACGATCGCCTACGAATGTGAAGGGACCAGGCTGACGGGCTATTTCGCCGACCGTGCGCCGCAGGAGAAGAAGCCGGCGATCCTGGTCGCGCACGAGGCCTTCGGGATGAATGATCATATCCGGGCGCGAACGAAACGGCTGGCCGAACTGGGCTATGCCGCATTCGCGCTCGACATGTATGGCGCCGAGGGATTTTCGCTGCCCGAGGCGGTGAGCCGCCATGTCGAGCTGATGTCCGCGCCGGGATTGATGCTCGCCCGGGCGAGCGCCGCGCTCGGCGTCCTGACGGCCCTGCCCGGGGTGGACCGGGAGCGGACGGCCGCGATCGGTTTTTGCCAGGGAGGGATAACCGCTCTCGAACTGGCGCGCGGCGGGGCGCCCGTCCGATGCGCCGTCGGCTTTCATCCGGGTCTGATGCGTCCCGCGGGAAGCCCGGACCAGCCGATCCAGGCGAAGGTCCTCATGATGATCGGCGACCAGGACCCCGACGTGCCGCCGGAGGACAGGGCCGCGTTCGCGGCGGAGATGCAGAGAAAGCAGGTGGACTGGCAACTGCACCTCTTCGGCGGGGTCGGACATGCCTACACCAACCCCGACGCCGATCGGCTGAACAGGCCCGGCTACGGCTACGATGCCTCCGCGGACAAGCGGTCATGGCGGATGATGCTTGCGCTGTTCGAGGAGGTGTTCGAAGCGCCCGCTGCCGGCAAGCGCGAGGATCATCGCTGAGAGCACCATTCTGGTGAGGATGGAGGCTCACCCCGAAGCGCGGCGAGGCGCGATGGCCACGGCTCGGTGGGAGTGGGCAGGGTCAGACCTGCGATTCCAGCACGCTCATCCGCTCCTGAAAGGTCTCCTGCAGATACGCCAGAAATGTGCGGACAGCTGGGTTGGTGCGGCGGCTTTCCGGCCAGAGGGCAGTGATGTTGTGCCGCTCGACGGCGAACTCGGACAGCACCGGGACCAGTTCGCCGCGCGCGACATAGGTGGACGCGATAAAGTCCGCGCTGATCCCGATGCCGCCACCAGCCGCGAGCGTCGCGACGACCGCATCGCTCGCGTCGACGATCACGCCGGACGGCGGCACGATCTCGACCACCCGCTCGCCGATCCGAAAAGGCCAGCGAAACACTTGGCCCGTGCTCTGGTAGCGGAGGTTGACAGCGTCGTGCCGCGACAGTTCGTCGGGGTGCATCGGGGTGCCCCGCGCGGCCAGATAGGCTGGCGACGCGAACGCACAGAGGCGATGTGGCGCGAGGCGGCGTGACAGCAGTCGCGAGTCCGCCAGGTCGCCGATCCGCACCGCGATATCGATTCCCAGATCGACGATGTCGACAATCTGGTCGCTCAGCCGCAGGTCGATCGTCACCTTGGGGTAGAGCCTGCGAAAGGTCGGCAGCGCGGGCGCGATCACATGCATTCCGATCGGCAGGGAGGCGGCAATCCGCAAGGTGCCCGACGGCTCGGCGCGCGCTGTCAACGCCGCCTGCTCGATCTCTTCCGCATCGCGCAGCAGCTTGAGCGCGCGGTCGTGCAGTTCGCGACCCTCAGGCGTGAGCGTCAGGGAGCGGGTCGTGCGCGTGAAGAGCGATACGCCCAGCCGCTGCTCGAGCCGTTGCACGCTCTTGCTGACTGCCGAAGGCGAGATCGATAGCGACCGGGCAGCGGCGCTATAGCTTCCCATCGATCCGGCGCGCGCGAACGCGATCAAGCCGGTCAACCTCTCGAACGCCACCTGTTCCTTCATGGCACTACAGAAGCGAAAGACGGCGTCATTATCAATCTTCAGATGAGTGAATAACTGTTGGCGACCACAGTGTCGCAATTCTGGAGGTTCGTGTGAGCAGTAGGATGAAGGCGATCCGCTTCCATGCGTTCGGTGGCCCCGAGGTGCTGCGATACGAGGATGCGCCTAGGCCCCACCTGGCGACCGGCGAGGTTCTCGTCCGCGTTCACGCGGTCGGCCTCAATCCGCCCGACTGGTATCTGCGAGAGGGCTACAAGATGTTGCCCCCGGAGTGGCAGCCGCAGGTGTCATTCCCAGCGATACCCGGTACGGACATTTCCGGCGTGGTCGAAGCCGTGGCGGCCGACGTCGAGCGGTTTTCGCCCGGCGACGAGGTCTATTCCATGGTGCGCTTTCCGACCGGCCTTGCGGGGGAAAGCAAAGCCTATGCCGAGTATGTCGGAGTGCCGGCGTCGGAGCTTGCCCGCAAGCCGGCCGCCATCGATCATGTGCACGCCGCCGCGGCACCGATGTCGCTGCTGACCGCGTGGCAGTTCATGATCGAGCTGGGACATGACGAGCCGAACCCGCTCCAGCCGGACCGGCATGTGCCGGTGCCGCTTCAGGGCAGGACCGTCTTGGTGAACGGGGCCGCGGGCGGCGTGGGGCACCTCGCGTTGCAGTTGGCGAAGTGGAAGGGCGCGCATGTCATCGCCGTCGCCTCCGGCAAGCACGAGCCCGTTCTGCGAGGGCTGGGGTCCGACGAGGTTATCGACTACACAAGGACGGCAGTCGAGGACGTGGTCCGCGGCGTCGACCTCGTTGTCGACGCGGTCGGCGGCCCGGGCACGGGACGTTTCCTCCGCACCCTGAAACGCGGCGGTGCGCTGTTCCCGATCTTTCCGCTAGGCTTCTCCGGCATCGAAGAGGCCAGACGGCTGGGCGTCACCGTTTCAACCACCCAGGTTCGCTCGAACGGCGCCCAGTTGGAGAAGGCCGGACGCCTGCTCGATGATGGGACCATCCGCGTCCTCATCGACAGCACCTTCCCGCTCTCCGAAGCGCGCCAGTCCCATGAACGTGCTGCAAAGGGACATATCCGGGGGAAGATCGTCCTCACCGTCGAGTGATGCTCCCGACCGAAATCGGGATGGGGGATCTCCGTCGCGATCCCTGGCCTCGGCGGCCCCCATGCCCGATCCGGGGATGGGTGCCGCCGGTGGCGAGACTCCCGAGGGAAGCAGTTCCGCTGGTCAGGGTGGAGGATCAGAGCTTGCCCTCGGCGCGCAGGGTGATCGTTGGGATGCCCGCCGTCACGCCGCCGAGGCGATCGCGGCCGCGAAGTCGCGATAGGAGTGCAGCGGCCGGCCCAGGATCCTGGTCAGACGTTCGACATCGCCGGCCTCCGGGATCATGCCGTCGCTGACATAGCGCTCGGCCATCAAGCGCATCTCATAGGCCTGCCACTTCGGCATGAAGGTCGCCAGGTTCTGCTCGAACCCGCCGGGGTCGTCGCCGGCGTAGACGACCGGGCGGCCCAGGACCTCCGACCAGATCGCAGCCACGCCCTGACCCGTCAGCGTGTCGGGACCGACCAGGTTGATGGTCTCGACCGGCAGCTTGCCCGGCGCCTGATCGCGGCGGATCAGCTCGATCGCCGCCACCTCGGCGATGTCGCGGGAGTCGATCATGGCGACGCCCTTGCCGCCGATCGGCATCGGATAGACGCCGTGGTTGAGGATGACGTCCTTGATCATCAGCTCGTTGTCGATGAAGTAGGACGGACGCAGGATCGTGGCGCTGAGGCCCATCTGTTCGATCATCCGCTCCGCGCCGGATTTCACCGCGAAATGCGGCACGTTCACGAAACGGTCGGCGTGGATCACCGAGAGATAAACGACGCGCTCGACGCCCGACTCGCGGGCGATGTTCAGGGTAACGAGCGCCTGAGTGAATTCGTCGCCCGTGACCGCGTTGAGCAGGAACAGCGTGCGGACGCCGGAGAACGCGGACCGCAGCGCATCGATATCGAGCAGGTCGCCCTGTGCGACCTCGACGCCGGCCGGGAAACCGGCCTTCGCGGGATCGCGGGTCAGCACGCGCACGGCGGCGCCGCGCTGGACGAGCTGGTCGACGAGATGACGGCCGACACGGCCGGTGGCGCCGGTCACGAGGATGGTCATGGGAGTCACTCCGGTTTGGGTCGAAGACGCCCTGTAGATGACCGATCCAAATTCAAACCAGGAGACGCTATATTTGGACAGACCGTCCCGCTGGTGAAACATATGGATCTGCTCGCTCTTGCCGATTTCAATCTCGTCGCCCGCCACGGCGGGTTCGGAAGAGCCGCACGCGCCACGGGTCGCCCCAAGGCGACCCTGTCCCGGCGGGTCGCCGAGCTGGAAGCCGCCCTCGGCCTGCGCCTGTTCGAGCGCGGCTCGCGCGCGCTGAAGCTCACCGAGGAAGGACGGGCGCTGTTCGAGCGGGCGGGCCGGTTGCTGACCGAACTCGAGGAGACGGCGACGGCGATCGCCTCCGGCGGTGAGAGGCCGCGAGGCCGGTTGCGGGTCAGCGTCCCGTTGCTGTTCTCCCAGACGGCCATGGGCAAGATCGCCGCCGGCTTCGCCCTGGCCTATCCGGAGGTGAGGCTGGAGGTCTCGACCGAGGACCGTCCCGTCGACCTGATCGAGGAGGGATTCGACCTGGTGATCCGGGTCAACCCGGATCCCGATGACAGCCTGGTCGGACGGACCTTCCTGCACGACCGGCTGGTGGTCGTGGCGAGCCCCGGCCTCGCCCGACCGGCCGGAGATCTCGCCGCTCCAGCCGTGGTCCGCTCGGCAGTCGATCGACGGGAATGGGCCGTGAAGACGCCTGACGGCCGAGCCGTGATCGCGATCGAGCCGGTCCTCGCCCTGTCATCGCTCATGATGGTCCGGGATGCCGTGCGGGCAGGCGTCGGTGCCGGCCGCCTTCCCGTGTCGCTCGTGAGCCATGATCTGGCCGACGGCTCGCTGGTGCATTGGGGCGACGATGAAGGGCCCGAAATCGCCTTGTGGACCCTCTACCCGTCCAGGCGGCTGCTCAGCGCCCGGGTATCGGCGTTTCTCGATCATCTGAAACAGGCATTTCCGACGGGAACGCCCGATGAACTGGCCGCCTATATCGGCAAGTGACGGCCGCTACCGTCTGGCCAGACCGCGCCATATCCGGCCACCGCGCCGGTAGCTCCGAAGCGGACATCCTCGACCAAACCTCAGGTCGTCCCTCGCGAAAGTCGATGAAAGGGGTATCGTCGCCGCGGTCTTAGCCAAGCCGGGACTAAACAGGGACGCACCGGACAGCCCAGATCTTCACCGGACAACGTCCGCGCCAAGCCGAAAGCGGCAACAGCTCCCTCCTTAGGCGGCGCGCGTCGCCTCGGCGTATTGCAGCGGTGTAATCCCGTGGCAGCGCTTGAAGTGCCGGGTCAGCGCGCTCTGGTCGTAGAAGCCGGCGGCGACGGCGACCTCGGCGATCGGCAGGCCCTGCGCCAGGTAGCGGGCGGCACGGTCGACGCGGAGCTGGGTGACATAGGCGTGCGGCGTCAGGCCCGTCGTCCGCTTGAACAGGCTGATCAGCTGGTACTGGGTCAGGCCGACCGCGGCGCTGAGATCCGCCAGCGAGATCGTCTCGCTCAGGCGCGCCTGGATGAACTCGGTGGCGGCGCGCAGCCGAGTGCGGTCGCGGGGCCCGGGCTGGATCCGCCCCTCGCCGCTGCCGTGGCGGCGGAACAGGGTGCCGAAGGTCGACACCAGCAGCTCGCGCTCCAGCAGCGGGTCGCGCCCGGCCTGCAGGGCGCGGTGCAGCGACAGGAATCCCGCGCTCAGGGCGCGGTCGGCATAGGCGCTGCGGGGGAAGTAGGTCAGGCCCTCGACCCCGAGTGACCGCGCCACCTCCTGCAGCGCCGCCTCCTCCAGATACAGCGCGCGGTACAGCCAGCGCCGGCTCTCCCCCATCCAGCCGGCGTGGGGCTCGACCGGGTTGAACACGAACAGCGCCTGGTCCTCGCTCGCCGGCTCGGCCACGCCGCGGGTCTTGATGATGGAGCCGCCGAGCTCGGTGACGGCGACGACCAGCGCCTCGTGGCGATGCGGCGGATATTCCTGGGTGCGGAAATCCGCCTGCATCAGGCTGAGGCCCGGGACGGTCCGGTCCTGCCAGTAATGGGCGATGTTGAGCCGATCAACCCGGGCCATGCCGCCCTCCGTTCATCCTCTGAAGCCTCGATTTCCGCCAATAGCGCCGGCCGCGCCAGGGCCAGACTGCCCGGATCATCCCTCAGGTGGCCCGCCATGGCATCCCCCTTCTACCACGAGACGCCGGAATACCCCGCCCGCGAGAGCGACGGCGGGCGCCGCTTCGGTTCCGCCGGGGCAGCACCGTGACCACGTCCCTGCGGCCCGCCCGCCTGCCGGACCTCGTCTGGCGCCGCCCCTATGCGCTGCTGCCCCTGCCGCCGCTGTTCTGGGCCGGCAACCTGGTGATCGGCCGCGCCTTCGCCCAGGAGCTGCCGCCCTTCGGCCTGACCTTCTGGCGCTGGGTGATCGCCTCGGCCGTGCTGCTGCCCTTCGTCTGGCGCGCCCTGGCCGTGCATCGGCGCACGCTCCTGGCGCATTGGCCGGTCATCACCGCCTGCGCCGCCAGCGGCCTCGCCGGCTATCCGCTGCTGAACTACATCGCGCTGCACGGCACGCCGGCGGCGACCGCGGCGATGCTCAACTCCACCTTGCCGCTGATGGTGCCGCTGTTCGCCTGGGCGATCGCCCGCGAGGCGCCGCGCCCGCGCGTGGTCGCCGGCATCGTCCTGTCCTTCCTCGGCGTCGGCTGGATCGTCGGGCGGGGCGATCCCGCCACGCTCGCCGCGCTGTCGATCGGCGGCGGCGAGGTCCTGGTGCTCCTCGCCGCCGCCGGCTATGCGCTCTATTCCGTGCTGCTGCGCTACCGCCCGAAAGGCGTGCCGGACATGGTGTTCATGGCGGCGCTGACGGTCACGACCGCCGTCCTGATGCTGCCCTTCTGGCTGGCCGAGGCGGCGGCCGGGCGGTCGATCCCGGTCG
>NZ_CAKAKL010000006.1:300000-388664 GCF_916619195.1 Inquilinus sp. Marseille-Q2685 | reverse complement strand
TTGCGACAGTCCAGGCCGGACCGAGCCGAGAGACCCCCTCCCCCTGGCCCCCTCCCGCGAGGGGGAGGATAAAAAAGGAGGCGAAAGGCTCCGGCCATCAATCCGCCACCGGCTGCGCTAGAATGACGGCATGGGCGGGATATCGAGACTCTGGCGGCGGATCGCGATCGGGGCGGGGGCGGGCATCGCCCTGGCCGCGCTGGTCGTCGGCGCCGCGCTGTGGCTCGACGCCCGCTACCCGCCGGCGCTCGGCCGCTATCTCGACCGCTCCGCCATCGTCCTCGACAAGGACGGGCAGCTGCTGCGCGCCTTCACCGCCCGCGACGGCACTTGGCGGCTGCAGGCCACGGTCGACGACGTGTCGCCGCTCTACCTGGCCCTGCTGCAGGCCTATGAGGACAAGCGCTTCCGCCGGCATCTCGGCGTCGACCCGCTGTCGACCGCGCGCGCCTTCGGCCAGATGGTCCGGCATGGCGGCGTCGTCTCCGGCGCCTCGACCCTGACCATGCAGGCGGTGCGCCTCCTGGAGCCGCGGCCGCGCACCTTCGGCTCGAAGCTGATCGAGATGGCCCGGGCCCTGCAGCTCGAGGCGCATTACTCGAAGGACGAGATCCTCGGCATCTACCTGACCCTGGCGCCCTTCGGCGGCAACCTGGAGGGCGTGCGCGCCGCCTCCCTGGCCTATTTCGGCAAGGAGCCGAAGCTCCTGACCCCCGGCGAGGCGGCGCTGCTGGTGGCGCTGCCGCAATCGCCCACCCGGCTGCGGCCGGACCGCTTCCCGCAGGCGGCTCGCCAGGCCCGCGACCGGGTGCTGATGCGCGTCGCCGCGGCCGGGGCGCTGGACCTGCAGGCGGCGCGCGAGGCGACCGAACAGCCGACCCCGGCCGCCCGGCAGCCGCTGCCGTTCCGGGCGCCGCACCTGGCCGAGCGGCTGGTGGCCGAGAACCGCGGCCGGGAGGTGCTGCGCAGCACCATTGACGGTCGGCTGCAGGCGGGGCTGGAGGAACTGGCGCAGCGCGCGCTGCGCGGCCTCGACGCCACCGGCAACCTCGCCGTGGGGGCGGTGGAGAACGCGACCGGCCGGGTGGTCGGCTATCTCGGCTCCGGCACCTTCTTCGAGGAGCGGCGCGACGGCCAGGTCGACCTCGCCCGCGCCGTGCGTTCGCCCGGCTCGGCGCTGAAGCCCTTCATCTTCGGCATGGGCTTCGAGGACCGCATCATCCTGCCCGAGACGGTGGTGCTGGACCTGCCGATGCGCTTCGGCGACTACGCCCCGACCAATTTCGACCCTGGCTATTCCGGCGAGGTCTCGGTGCGCGAGGCCCTGCAGCGGTCGCTGAACATCCCGGCAGTGCAGTTGCTGGACCATGTCGGCCCGGCCCGCTTTGCCGCCCGGCTGCGCCAGGCCGGGGCGCCGCTGCGCTTCGACGACCCGACGGTGCTGCCCAGCCTGGCCGTGGCGCTGGGCGGCGGCGGCACCACGCTGCTCGACCTCGTCCGCCTCTATGCCGGCATCGCCCGCGGCGGCACCGTGCCCGACATCGTCTTCCGCGCCGACGCCTCGCCGTCCGGCGGCGAGGGGCCGCGCATCCTCGACCCCTCGGCCGCCTGGTACGTCACCGACATCCTGGCCTCGGCGCCGCCGCCGGTGGCCATGGCCGATCCCGGGCTGATGCGCGACGGCCGCCGCATCGCCTTCAAGACCGGCACCTCCTACGGCTTCCGCGACGCCTGGGCGATCGGCTTCGACGCCGAGCACACGATCGGCGTCTGGGTCGGCCGGCCGGACGGGTCGCCCAGCCCCGACCGCTTCGGCCGCAACACCGCGGCGCCGCTGCTGTTCCGCGCCTTCGCCCTGCTGCCGCCGCCGGCCCGCGACGTGGTCGGTCCGCCGCCGGCCGGCACGCCGGTGGTGCGGGCGGAGGATCTGCCGCCGCGGCTCAGGCGTCTGCCCTCCGGCCCGGTCACGGTCGCGCCGCTGCCGTCCCTGGCCGGGATCGAACCGCTGGCGATCGCCTTCCCGGCCGATGGCGCGGCGGTGGAGCGGCCGCGCGACGGCGACCGCTTCGGCTCGCTGGCCCTGGTCGCCACCGGCGGGCGGCGGCCGTTCCTGTGGATGGTCGACGGCCGGCCGATCCCGTCCTCGCCGCTGAAGCGCGACGCCGACTGGACACCGCCGGGCCCGGGCGCGGCGCAGATCACCGTGATCGACGCCACCGGCGCCACCGCGACGGCCAGAGTCTGGCTGCGCTGACAGCTTTCCCCGCCGCCGCGCGAATTCCTGCCGGCAGCCCTGCGCTGCGGCGATAGGTCCGTCGTTTGCGCAGGTCGGTCAGCGGCCATATAGTAAGGCAGTTTACAATCAGGTCGTTTCATAGATGAGCGAGACCAAGCCTCTCGTCAGCCTCTACACCCTGATCAAGGATCTCGATCAGCTGCTGCGCCGCCGCTTCGAGGAGCGGGTGCGCGCGGCCGGGCTGGACCTCACCCGGCCGCAATACCGGGTGCTGCTGTTCATCGACCGCAATCCCGGCATCACCCAGGCACGGCTGGCGGAGCTGCTGGACGTCGAGAAGATGACCGTCACCGGCCTGGTCGACCGGATGGAGAAGCGCGGCTGGGTCGAGCGCCGGCGCGACCCGCGCGACCGGCGCGCCCATGCGCTGCACCTGCTGTCGCCCGCCCGGCCGATCGTCGACCAGCTCGAGGCCATGATCGCGCAGTGGCAGGACGACTACAGCGCCCGGCTGCCGGCCGAGGTCATGGCCCGGCTGATCGGCGACCTGCAGATCCTGAAGACCAAGCTGACCTCTGAGACGGACGAACCGGCGGCCGATGCCGCCAGGCGGTGCTGAGATGCCGGACGGAAGCAACGACACGAACACGAAGCCCTCGCCGCAGCAGGCCAGCGACACGCCGGCCGCACCGATGCCGTCGCCGGCCAGGCCGCGCCGGCGCGGCCTGCGCCTGGCGCTGCTGGCCGGCGTGCCGCTGGTGATCGCGGTGGGCGGCCTGGCGCTCTACGCCATGGGCGGCCGCTATGCCGAGACTGACAATGCCTATGTCCATGCCGACACGGTGTCGATCGCGCCCGAGATCTCGGGCCGGCTGGTCGGCATCGACGTCGCCACCAACCAGCCGGTCCGGGCCGGCCAGGTGCTGTTCCGGATCGACGACCGGGCGCCGCGCTACGCGCTGGAGCAGGCGGAGGCCGACATGCGCCAGTCCGCCTTCGATTTCCAGGGCATCAAGGCCAATCTGGTAGAGCAGCAGGCGGTGCTGGAGCAGTCCCGCACCACCCAGGACTACCGCCAGAAGGACTACGACCGCATCGCCGCCCTGGCGAAGAACGGCAACGCCTCGCAATCCGCCCTCGACGACGCCCGCCAGGCGCTCGACATGGCCCGCAGCAATGTCGAGGTCGCCCAGTCGCAGATCGGCATGACCCTGGCCAAGCTGGGCGGCAATCCCGACCTGACGCTGGACGACTATCCGCCCTACCGCCAGGCCCAGGCCCGGCGCGACCAGGCGCAGCTCGACCTCGACCACACCCAGGTCAAGGCGCCGTTCCCCGGCATCGCCGCCAAGGCCGATGCGGTGCTGCCCGGCGCCTATGTCACTGCCGGCTCGCCGGTGCTGGCGATCGTCCGCTCCGACAAGGTCTGGATCGACGCCAACCTGAACGAGACCGACCTGACCAACGTCAAGACCGGCCAGCCGGTCGAGGTCACGGTCGACACCTATCCGGGCGTCACCTGGCAGGGCAAGGTCGACAGCCTCAGCCCGGCCAGCGGCGCCGAGTTCTCGCTGCTGCCGCCGCAGAACTCCAGCGGCAACTGGGTGAAGGTGACCCAGCGCATCCCGGTCCGCATCCTGGTCGACACCGCCGGCAAGCCGCAGCTGCGCGCGGGCATGAGCACCGAGGTCGCGATCGACACCGGCCATGCGCGCGGCCTGCCCTTCCTCGGAGGCACGGCGTTCGGAGCGCAGTGAGATGGCGGCCCCAGGCGAAAGCGTTCCCTATCGGGGGATGATCACGGTCTGCGTGATGCTGGCGACCATCATGCAGGCGCTCGACACCACCATCGCCAACATCGCCCTGCCCTACATGCAGGGCAACCTCGGCGCCAACCAGGACCAGATCAACTGGGTCCTGACCTCCTACATCGTCGCCGCGGCGATCATGACGCCGGTCACCGGCGCCCTGGTCAGCCGGATCGGCCGCAAGAACCTGTTCATCGTCTCGGTGATCGGCTTCGTCGCCGCCTCTGTGCTGTGCGGACTGGCCCAGAACGTCACCGAGATCGTGGGGTTCCGGCTGCTGCAGGGCGTGTTCGGCGCGCCGTTGGTGCCGCTGTCCCAGGCCACGGTGATCGACATCAACCCGCCGGAGCGGCGCGGCCAGGCCATGGCGATCTGGGGCGTCGGCGTCATGGTCGGCCCGATCCTGGGCCCTGTCCTCGGCGGCTGGCTGACCGACCACTACTCCTGGCGCTGGGTATTCTACATCAACGTGCCGATCGGCGCCCTGGCGCTGGCCGGCATGCTGATCTTCATGTCGAACAGCGGCCGGCAGGCGGCCAAGCGCTTCGACTGGCTCGGCTTCGCCTTCCTCAGCCTCGGCATCGGCGCGCTGCAGATGATGCTCGACCGCGGCCAGGACCAAGACTGGTTCAACTCGCTCGAGATCATCATCGAGCTGGTGCTGGCGGCGCTCGGCTTCTACCTCTTCGTCGTCCATCTGCTGACGGCCGACGCGCCCTTCGTCCGGCCGGCGCTGTTCACCGACCGCAACTTCGTGGTGGCCATGGTGGTGATGGCGATCGTCGGGTCGCTCTACTACTCGATCATGGCGCTGGCGACGCCGTTCCTGCAGAACATGCTGGGCTATCCGGTGGTCACCGCCGGCCTGGTGATGGGCCCTCGCGGCGCCGGCACCATGGTGGCGATGATGGTGGTCGGCCGCCTGATCGGGAAGGTCGACACCCGCCTGCTGCTGCTGATCGGGCTCGGCATGATCATCGGCTCGCTGTGGCGGATGAGCGGCTACAACCTCGACATCTCCTCGACCGAGTTCATGCTCGACGGGGTGGTGCAGGGCGCCGGCCTCGGCCTCGTCTTCGTGCCGCTCTCGACCATGGCCTTCTCGACCCTGCCGCGCCTCTATCTCGACGAGGGCGCCGGCATCTACAGCGTGTCGCGCAACCTCGGCAGCTCGATCGGCATCTCGATCGTCACGGCGCTGCTCACCCGCAACACCCAGATCAACCACCAGCTGCTGGGCGAGCATGTCACCGCCTTCAGCCCGGCGGTGCAGCAGCTGCCGGACATGATGTCGCCGGGCACCCTGACCGGTCGCGCCATGGTCGACCAGCTGGTCAACCAGCAGGCCTCGCTGATCGCCTATATCGACGACTTCAAGCTGCTGATGGTGCTGGCGATCGCGGCGATCCCGCTGCTGCTCCTGCTGCGCAAGCCCAAGGGCGGCGGCAGCGCGCCGGCGGTGTCGGTGCATGCGGATTGACGGCCGACCGACCCGGCAGGACTGGCCTCCCATCGCCGCGCCGGACCGTGTAGGCTCCACACACGGACGACGTGATGGAGTCATCGATGGGCCCTGGTGGCACCTACAACCGATATGCGATCCGCATGGCCGACCGCAAGGAGGAGGAGGCGGTCGTCATCAGTGTCGAGGATCTCGCCCGGACGCTGATCGATACCAACAAGTTCCTGGAGACCAACACTCGGGGAGCGCTCGACGTGCCGGGGATCATCCCCCTGCTGCGGGACGCGAGATCGGGCGTGGAGCTGCTGCGGGAACTGGGGCTGAACGGGAGATACTACACCAAGGAGATCAACGGCCGGACCTATGTGATCCTGCGAGGCTATGCCGGGTTGCGCAAGGTGCTCAGCGCCAGCCGATATCTGCCGACGAATCCGAAGGTGATCACCTACGGCCTGACCCGGGCGGCGGCCGCCGCCGAAGGCGCATTGAACGTCATCATCACCATCGTTGTTCTGGTGCCTCTTGAGATCATCCGCCATCTGATGGGGGAACAGACGCTCAGCCAAGTCTTCGGCAACGTTCTAAAAGGCACCATGGTTGCGGCTCTGTCAAGCGCCGCCAGCATTGGCGCGGCGTCTGTTCTCGCTCTGATGAACTTCCCGGTCTGTGTGGTAGTTGGCGGAGCGATCGTCGCGGGTTTGCTAGTCAGTATGGCGCTGGACCAGCTTGGGGTCGCTTCTAGTGTTTCAGGATTCATCTCGATAGCACTCGACAAAGCAGTGCAGCACTGGGCTGAAGATGAGGCCAGGAAAGCTCGCGGTCAGCGCATTCTCGGGCAATTCTACCATGACAACCCAGGGCCAAGCCCGTGGCGAGGCCTTATCCTGGGGCGGCGGTAGTGCAGCGCAACGGCCTCCTGGCGCGTCTGGCGGCCCTGCATGTCCGGCCCGGTACAAGGCCGCCTTGGTGGGTTATTCCCGTCTGGCTTCTGTTCGATGCCGTCGGCCTCTTCATCTGCGGTGTCGGCATCTCCGCCCTGAGCGATACGAGTGCCCAATTGGCAATGCACGCTGACGTGGTGCGGATTACGACGCCCGTGGGCTTCATCATGCTGTTCGGGCCTATTTTCCCGATAATGCACATCATCGGTCTGCTCGGCAATTGGGCGGAGCGTCGGCGGAAGCCTGTCATCGGCCTACGGCAAAGGCACTTGTGGGCGATTTTGTCGGTCCTGGTACTTGCGGTTTTTCCGCTGATCTTCATTGCCAATTGGATGATCGGGATCCCCTTGCGCGAACGGGCAGCGGCGGCCGGCTATATCGAATGCGACGGCATCTTTGACCGGCTGGAACGCGGCCACGCTTACACAACATACGCACTCTCTGCGGATCAATGTCGTAAAGCAGGCTTCCAGCGCAGCCGGATTGAGCCGGATTTCGACACGCCGCGGCCACCGGCTTGATGGCGCCACGGTGGTGACGGACGATCGCCCCCTCTCGTGCCGAGCCGGGTATCAGGAAACCGTGGATCTCCATTCCGGCATTGCTTTTGTTGGACGCTCTCGGCCTCTCCATGTTTGGTTGGGCCGTCTGCAGGCTCCAGGAGGTGGATGCGAGCTTGGCGATGCGTGCTGACGTGGTGAAGATCATGGTTCCCGGCGGCTTCATCATGCTGTTTGGCGCCGTTTTTCCGGTGGTGCACATCCTCGGCTGGCTTGCCGTGCGGGCGCATCGTCTGCGGAAGCAGGTGCTCGGGCTGCAGGAAAAATGGTGGTGGCTGATCGCCGGGGTACTGATCTGGGGCACGATCCCCATGACCTGGGTCGCCAATTGGACGATCGGAGAGCCGCTGCGCGAACGGGCTGCAGCGGCCGGCTATATCGAATGTGACAGTCTGTTCGACCGGCTGAGGCCGAACCGGGCCAATACGACCTACGCGCTGTCGGCGGATCTGTGCCGCAAAGCCGGCTTCAAGCGCAGCCGGATCGAGCCGGATTTCGTCACGCCGCGGCCGCAATCAGGGCTCCGGCCGTGATCGATCTGCGCCGCGGTCTGGCGATTCCTGGCCGGCGGTACAGGCGCCCGCGGGCCGGCGGTCAGTACTGCAGCCGGGTCGGACGGTCGGTGTACAGAATCTGGTGGCCTTCGCTGGCCTCCGCCCAGCTCTTCGGCATCCGAAAGCCGTCGAGCAGGAATTCGTCGACCGCCGCACGCATCTGCCGGGCGCAGATCTCGGCCGGAACGCGGCCGACGCCGGTTCCCATGCCCGGAAAGGCGATGACGCGCAGGCGGTCCGCCAGGGGCTCGCCGGTTGGCAAGGTGCCATGCCGGGCCAGCAGCAGGACGGCACGGGTCGCCAGGTAGGGATTGACGGTGTCCGGTCCCAGCACCATCGGCACCCGCATGGTCGGCGCGGCGATCAGGAAGGGCTGGGCAAGGTCGCCGGTCTCGACCACCTCGGCGCTGCCGACCAGCAGCTCGCCATGGTGGCGGTCCAGGATCAGGCGGCGCAGCCGGGTCTGGACCTCGACCCCGAACCGGTCGAGATACAGCGCGTCGATGCCGCCATCCATGAAGCCGAAGCTGTTCGCCGGGCTGACCACGGCGTCGCAGGCGACGTCGAAGATCGAGCCGCGGTGGACGCCGACGTCGGCGACATCGGCGAAGGCCTTCTCCCAGGCATCGGCGAGCCGGTTCTCCGTCGCGGCCAGGACGATCTTCATGGCGGCCGCTACCCCGCGAACACCAGCCGGTACTTCGCAAAACCGTCGCCGGCGTCGCCCATGGGCTCGACCGTCAGGCCGGGCGGCACCGCCTGGGCGGCGGCCGGGGCGCCGGGGAAGGTGACGACCGCGGTCTTCGGCAGCGGTGCGAAGCTCCAGTTGCCGTCGGCGGTCGGGTTGATCCGGCCCTGCTCGTGGATGAAGCGCACCAGCACGTCGCGGTTGGTGTCGGGCGCCTCGAGCACGATGGTCTTGCCGTCAAGGCCGGGGAAGCTGCCGCCGCCTCCGGCGCGGTAGTTGTTGGTGACCACGACGAAGTCCTGCTTCTCGTCGATCGGCTTGCCCTGGAACCGCAGGTCGACGATGCGGTGCGCGTCCGGCGCCACCAGCTTGCCGTCGCCGTCGTAGCGCGAGGCCTGGGTCAGGTCGATCCTGTAGGTGACGCCGTCGATCACGTCGAAATTGTAAGAGGGGAAGGACGGGTCGATCAGCGGCTGCTCCTCGGTCTTCGCCGGGTCGATCCGGTTGAAGATGCCGGCCGAGCGCTCCAGCCACTCCCGCACGATGGCGCCGGACACGCGCACCGCCCGCACCGTGTTTGGGTAGAGATACAGGTCGGCAATGTTCTTGATCGCGATCGGCCCTGCCGGGACGCTGGTGTAGTAGTCCGGCCCGCCGCGACCGCCGGCCTTGAACGGCGCCGCGGCCGAGAGCAGCGGCAGCCCCGCCGCCGGCGTGCCAGCCAGCAGCGGCGCCGCGTACCAGAGCTGGGCCTGGCTGACGATCTGCACCGACGGGTCGTCCGCCACCAGGGCGAAGTAGCTGGTGATCGGGGCGGTGATCTCGCCGACCGGCTGGCGCACATAGGCGAGGGTGGCGTCGTGCTCCGGCTGTGCCGCCGCCAGGATCTCCGGCCGCGATTCGACCAGCGGCGTGACTTTGCGGTCCTTCCGCTCGTAGATCGGCCGGGCCTCGGACTTGAAGGTCGCGACCGTCCAGGCGGCGCCGTCGCGCTCCAGCTCCAGGTCGATGATGCCGAGATGGCTGCCCCAGAAGCCGGCCATCACCGCCGGGATGCCGTGCAGCGCGCCGCGCTCGGCGTCCACGCCGTCGATGCCGGCGAAATCCGGGCCCGGGAAGACCCGGTGCTGGTGGCCGGTCAGGATCACGTCGATGCCCGGCACCTCGGCCAGGAACAGGGCCGCATTCTCCTCGCCGCCCTCGCGCGGGCCGCCGGCGATGCCGGAATGGCACAACGCCACCACCAGCTCGGCGCCGGCCTTTCGCAGTTCCGGCACATACCGCTTCGCGGCGTCGACGATGTCGGTGGTGGTGACGTGGCCGGCGAGATGGCCCTGGTCCCACTGCATGATCTGCGGCGGCACGAAGCCGATGACGCCGATCTTCACCGGCACCGCGGCGCCGCCGTCGTCCTTCAGATTGCGTTCCAGGATCTTGTACGGCGGCAGATAGGGGCTGCCGTCGGTCTTCAGCAGGTTGGCGCAGACCAGGGGGAAGTTCGCCCCCTGCATCATCGCGCGGCCCAGGTAATCGAGGCCGTAGTTGAACTCGTGGTTGCCCATGGTGCCGCAGTCATAGGCCAGGAGGTTCATGGCCTTGACGATCGGGTGCACCGCGCCGTTCTCCAGGCCGCGCTGATAGGCCATGTAGTCGCCCATCGGGTTGCCCTGGATCACGTCGCCGTTGTCGAACAGCAGGACGTTGGCGGCCTCGGCCCGGGCGGTGGCCAGCACCGCGGCGGTGCGGGCCAGGCCCATCGTGTCGTCGCCCTTGTCGCGGTAGTAGTCGTAGGGGAAGACGGCGACGTGCAGGTCCGTCGTCTCCAGGATCCGCAGCTTCAGCTTCGGCGCCGCGGCCCGCAGCGGGGCAGGGGCGAGGCCGATCGCGGCGGCGGCGACGCCCGCCTTCAGGGTGGTGCGGCGGGTCAGGCGGTCGAACATAGGGCGCTCCTGCGGCTGGGGCGCGCTAGTCTAGAGCGAAGCCTGTGACGGTTCCTAGCGGACGGCGAGGTGGAGTGACGCGCCGGGCGAGGCGAGGCTTCGCTCTCGCCCGGCGATGCTGTCAGGCGGTCTCGGCCGTCGTGTCCTCGGTCGGCGCCGCCGGCCCGTTCTTCTTGATCGACTCGATGGCGTTCTTGGCCGAGGCCTTGCTGGCATAGCCCTCGGTCGAGAAGATCGTCTCGGAGTTGTACTTGAACCGCACCCGGAACTCGCCGGCCTTGTCCTTGTAGATCTCGAACTTGTGCGCCATGGGGTTTCCCCTCCGGATTGAGACGTTCGCCCGGCAGTTTGATCGCGATACCCCAATATTCGCAAGCCGCTTTCTTGACGGCCGGCAAGGTTTCAGGCCGCCGGGGTGAACTGATAGGGCGTGGCACCGCGCAAATTCTCGTCCACCGACAGCACATGGTTCAGCGGCGGGAAGGCGCGCTGGTCGCAATCCGGCCGCTCGCACAGCCGGCAATGCAGCCCGATCGGCGCCGCCGCCTCGTCGGAGGCGAGGTCGATGCCGTCGGCATAGACCAGCTGGGCCGCATGGGCGATCTCGCAGCCCAGCGCCAGGGCGAAGCTCTGCCCCGGCGCGCGGAACCCGGCGCCGGGCTTCGACACGGTGCGGGCGATGGTGAACCAGCGGCTGCCGTCCGGCAGCTCCGCCACCTGGGTCTGGATCCGGCCGGGCGACCGGAAGGCGTCGGGCAGGATCCACAGGGGGCAGGCGCCACCCATCCGGGCGAAGGCGGAGTTGGTGGCGCCCAGCCGCTTGGAGACGTTGCCGGCCTTGTCGCTGCGGATCAGGAAGAAGGGCACGCCCTTGGCGCCCTGGCGCTGCAGCGTGGTCAGGCGGACCGAGACCTGCTCGAACGAGGCCTCGAAGCGGCTCTGCAGCACCTCGATGTCGTAGCGCAGCGCCGTCGCCGCCCGCCAGAACCGGTCATAGGGCATCATCACCGCCCCGGCCAGGTAGTTGGCCAGCACGATGCGGCCGAGCCGCGACGCCTCGGGGCCGGAAAAGCCGACCGGCGCCACCATCTCGTCCAGGAGGGCGCGGTACTTGATCAGCGCGATCTGCACCGCCAGGTGGAAGCTGCGGCTGGGCAAAGGCAGCATCTCGGACAGCAGGATGCGGCGGCCGTGCCGGTCGTAGCGGCGGCGCACCGGGCCCATCACCTCGACCGGCATCACCTTGACCCGCAGCGTCAGCTCCTCGTCGAGATAGCGGATCAGCCCCGGGAACAGGGCGCCGGGCTCGATCGCCCCGGCCTGCCAGATCTCCTCCGCCGCCGTCTCCAGCTCCGGGAAATGATGGCCATGCGCCTGCACCCAGTCGCGCACCTCGTCCAGCGGCGACGAGCCCTCGGCGATATCCGGCGCCGATTGCTGCTCGGCCAGGAGGCGCAGCGTCTCCCGCCCCTCGCGATAGGCCTGGTACAGGGCCAGCACCGCCTCGGCGGCCGCCGGGGCCTGGGCCGCCAGGTCGATGATATCCTGCCGCTTCAGCCCGGCCGTGCCCGGCCGCGGCGTGGCGAAGAGCGGGTCGCCGAACACCTCCGACAGGCCGCCGACCAGCCGCTCGCCCTCATCCTCGGCGAAGCTGGCGAGGTCGAGGTCGAAGATCTGGCCCAGCTTCAGCAGGATCTCGACCGTCACCGGCCGCTGGTTGCTCTCGATCAGGTTGAGATAGGAGGCGGAGATGCCCAGCCGCTCCGCCAGCTGCGCCTGGGTGACCTCGCGGTCGCGCCGCAGCCGCCGGATCTTGTGCCCCAGCATCGCCTTGCGCGCGGCCATCCGTCTTCTCCGATTTACAAAACCTGCATCAACAAACTTTACAACCTTTCCCTTTCACCCTCAACGCCGCGTTGACGCTGGTCGCAGCGCAACCCACCATCCTTCTCATCTTCGCAGCGCAACATGACGCGCTGCTTTGTCGGACTTGAAAAGGATTTACAGGATGGCTCCCCTCGACTCCCCGACCCCGACCCGAAGCGTTGCCGGCCGGTTCGACGGCATCGTCCGGGACTACGCCCCGGCCGATGTCGAGCGGCTGCGCGGATCGGTCCGGATCGAGCACACGCTGGCCCGGCTCGGCGCCGAGCGGCTGTGGGAGCTGATGCACAAGCGCGACTTCGTCAATTCGCTCGGCGCCACCAACGGCACCCAGGCGATGCAGCAGGTGCGGGCGGGGCTGGAGGCGATCTACCTCTCCGGCTGGCAGGTGGCGGCCGACGCCAACACCGCCGGCCAGATGTATCCGGACCAGAGCCTGTATCCGGCGGATTCGGTGCCGGAGGCGGTGCGCCGGATCAACCGCACGCTGCAGCGCGCCGACCAGATCGAGCATGCCGAGGGCGGCGCCAAGCGCCACTGGTTCGCGCCGATCGTGGCCGATGCCGAGGCCGGCTTCGGCGGGCCGCTGAACGCCTTCGAGCTGATGAAGGCGATGATCGAGGCCGGCGCCGCGGGCGTGCATTTCGAGGACCAGCTGGCGTCGGAGAAGAAGTGCGGCCATCTCGGCGGCAAGGTGCTTGTGCCGATGCGCAGCTTCATCCGCACCCTCAACGCCGCCCGCCTCGCCGCCGACGTAATGGACGTGCCGACCGTGCTGCTGGCCCGCACCGACGCCGAGAGCGCCAAGCTGATCACCAGCGACATCGATGAGCGCGACCATCCCTTCATCGACCGCACCACCCGCACCGAGGAGGGTTTCCATCCGATCAAGCCGGAGAACCGGATGGAGTATTGCATCGCCCGCGGCCTGGCCTTCGCGCCCTATGCCGACCTCTTGTGGATGGAGACGTCGAAGCCCGATCTCGGCCAGGCCAAGCGCTTCGCCGAAGGGATCCATAAGCACTTCCCGGGCAAGCTCCTGGCCTACAACTGCTCGCCCAGCTTCAACTGGAAGGCCAATCTCGACGACGCGACGATCGCCAAGTTCCAGCGTGAGCTGGGGGCCATGGGCTACAAGTTCCAGTTCATTACCCTGGCCGGCTTCCACAGCCTGAACTACGCCACCTTCGAGCTGGCGCGCGGCTACAAGGACCGGCAGATGGCCGCCTATTCCGAGCTGCAGCAGGCGGAGTTCGCGGCCGAGGCCAACGGCTACACCGCGACCAAGCACCAGCGCGAGGTCGGCACCGGATACTTCGACGCCGTCAGCCTCGCCATCTCCGGCGGCAAGGCCTCGACCACCGCGCTGCGGGAATCGACCGAAGCCGCCCAGTTCCACTGACCGTCCGTGCCCGATTGGAGGACACCCCCATGACCACCCGACCGAACCGCTTCTGGATCATCGGCGGCGAATATGCCGACACCCGCTTCGACCGGCTGATCGACGGCACCGAAAGCCTGCAGGGCCCGTTCGACAACTACGACGAGGCGCTGCACGCCTGGCGGCAGCTGGCCTCGGCCACCACCAGCAACGCGCATCAGCGCTACACCATCGCGCATGAGGGGGCTCGATAGAGCCGCCTGATCCGCGACCGGGCCGGGCGGCGCGGGCGCACCGTCCGGCCCTTCCACCGAAGCCGCCCTTCAGAAGACCCCGCTCGGGCCCGGCCGATCCGTTCGGCCGGGCTGCTTTATCAGGGCGTCGGCCCGCCGCCGCTGATCGGGGTCGAAGGCGGGCGCAGCGTCCGCGTCGGCACCGGGATGGTCGGCGATGGCGGCCGCAGCGTCCTCGTCGGTGCCGCGGTCGTCGGGGCGATGCTTGGGCTCGAGGGGGTGGTGGCCGGCGATGCGGTCGTCGGGCTTGCGGGCGGTGTAGCCGGAGCCTGCGAGGTCGGGGCCTGCGACGTGGTCGGAGCCGGAGGGCTGGTCGTCGTCGACGGCCGGGGCGAACGCGGGGTGATCGGCTGCTTGTCCGGATCGTCGCCCTCGAAAGCCAGGGAGACGATCGGCGTCAGCACGGCGATGCCGCCGGCCGCTAGCGCCAGCCAGCTGACGGTCAGCTGCAGGTTCTCCTTCCGGATCTCGATCGGGCGGGAGAAGCGCAGCAGCACGCGGCTGTCGTTGTGCGCCGCCCGGGCCGCGAACCATGTCAGCAGGGCGTCGGAGACGAAGCGGACGCCGTCGAATGCCGCCTCGCCGTACGATCCGCGCAGCGCGGCCTCGACCGCCGCCGTGCCGTCGCGGACCCCGAGGGCACCGGCGGCTGTCGGCGTCAGCCAGGTACCGCCCAGCTTCAGCGGGATGCGCAGGCCGGTGTTGCGATCGACCAGATTGGCGTTCCGCCGGCCGCTGAAGAAGCCGATGACGTTCTGAATGATGCCGCCCGAGCGGCCGAACAGCGACGTCGCGTGACTGGCGATCGCGTCGACCGTGCCTTTGAACGGGCTGGCGACGACCGACATCATGTTGACCAGGTTGGTGCCGGCATCGGCCAGGGAGAAGCGTCGTCCGCGCGCGGTCCGCACGTCGATCGGGTCCAGACTGAAGGAGCCGATGCCGAGCGCGCGGGTGACCGCGTGCTCGAACTGCCGCATCCGTGCCTTGATCGCATCGGTCTTCTGCGCGTCGGTCAGGCGGCTGCTGTGCTGCAGATGGGCGATGTCGGCGCGTGCCTGGCCGGCTTCCCACAGCACCTGCCTGATGTCGGCCGGGTCGACCCCCGCATCCCGCGCCACCCTGACCATGCGGTCCACATTGATGGCGAAGTTCTTCTCGCCGACCTGCCCGTCCACCGTCATCCGCCACCAGGACAGGCGGTTGAACTGCTGCGTCAGGGTGCGGCGCTGGCCGACCAGCGCGCGCATCGCCGTCGCCATGCCGCTGGCCACGGCCAGGATCCGCGACGGCACCAGCGTCGCCACGGTCACCGCAGTCCCGGCCGCGACGCCCAGCGTCGCCACCACGCGGACGGCGACCGCGGCGACGTCCCTGCGGGTGTGCGATCCCCAGCCGGTGCCGGTGCCGACCCGGTGCTTGTCCTCGGCAGTCAGGTCGGTCGGCTTGGGCGGGTCGGGACGCGGCACGGCGGTGGTGGCAGTGCGGGATGCCGGCGGCGCGGGCGGCAGGCCGGCCGCCCAGGCGTCGTAGGCGGTGCGTGCGGCAGCGCTCGCCGCAGCCTGGTGACGTTGCAGATCCTGCACCAGCTCCCGCGCCGGCCTGGCTTCGGCGTAGGTCAGGTTGGACCAGGTCCATCGATCGATGCTGGTCCGCCCGGCGTCGATCAGCGCCTCGTAGTTGCCGCGGATGAAAGCCCAGCCCAGATCCGGGTCGCGCCGCGCCAGGTCGGCGACGAAGGGCAGCATCGTCGTCGCCGTGCGGTTGTACATGCCCGGGTTCAGCGGCATCGCCATGCCGCTCTCGAACAGGACGGATCCCGGATGCCGTTCCACGAAGTCGACCAGGGCGGCGCGCAGCTCCGGCGACCGGGCGATGGCGTGGGCGCTGTGCTCGCCGATGGTCAGCTTCAGGTCCGGTACCAACTGCAGCAGCTCCTCCATCCTGGCGACATGGCGGGGCACGGTGATGCCGCCGCCGGGCAGCGGCTCCGGTGTCAGGTCCGGCCGGACATAGACGTCCAGGCACAGGTCGTTGACCACCACCCGCTTGCCGCCGGCGGCGACCTCCCGCAGCAGGGCTTTCAGCCCATCGAACTGCCGGTCATAGGCGGCCGTCGTCTCCTGCGGCCGCCCGTCATGGCCCAGCTTGACCTCGCCGGCGTTGCTGCGCAGGAACACGGGATAGCCGATCTCCTGGGCCTGCCTGATGCTGGCCATCAGCGCCTCGCGCTGCGCCGCGTTCCGGAACCGGAAGCCCTTTCGGCCCAGCAGCGTGGTCAGCGGACCGCGCATCAGCTCGGCGCCGACCGCCGCGAAGACGCCGGGATTCTCCAGGGTCAGATCCTTGAGGCGCCGCGCGCCTCTGGGATCGGTCGGGTCGAAGCGGATCTGCGGATCGACCCGTGCCGCCTTCTCCGGATCCGCGGCGTAGAGCGCCCGGAATTCGTCGGCCATCTGCCGCGGCACCCGGCCCGGCCAGGCGCGGCGGGACTTCGGCACATTCATGCCGGTGTAGCCGGTGGCGCCGGAATGGTCGATGTCGTTGCCGAACAGCCCACGATTGCCCGCCGCCATCTTCGTGGTCTGGACGGTCAGCGTGGCGTTGTCGCGCCGCCCGGTGTCCCGGGCCGCGGCGCCGGCATCGGCCATCACCCCGAGCAGATCCGGCGACAGCTCCGCCACCTCCCGCCAATGGGCCGACGGATGATAGGCGCCGTCGACGCCTTCCGCCGCCAGCTGGTCCTCCAGCGGACCGGTCCGGGCGAACTCCTCGATGATTCCGGCTTCCAGCCGCTCGAGCGACCTGGCGTCGCCGCCGGTCGGCGGACCCTTCTTGGTTTTCAGATCGGTCAGGCGCAGGGGCGGCGGCGAGCTACCCCCGGCCGGCGGCGTCGGCGGCGTGCCGCCCGGCGGCGGGCTGGCGGCCTCCAGCTCCGGTTCGTCCGCGGCGCGGCCTCCACCGGAACCGGGGACATCCCGATCCGATGCCTCGACGAACCGGTCCCACTGATCGTTCGCCCATGCCGTCAGCCGGTCCTGATAGGTGCCTCTGCCGGAGCTGCCCTCCTCCTCCCGATAGTGCAGTCCGATCTGGTCCCGCGCCGCTTGACGGTCCAGCGGGTCGTCCGCCTGGCGGGCGTGGATCTCGGCATAGGCGCCGCCCATCCGGGGGACCGGGTCGACGGGAATGCCCTCGGCCGCGAACGACCGGCGGACGCCCTGCGCAAAATCGAACTCCGCGAGGACGGCCTCCCCTTCGCCGCTCATATGGTGGTCGACCGCCTTGCGGACGAAATAGGCCCGCGCCAGGGCCATCAGATCCGACGGGTCGACGCCTAGCGCCGCGGCGAAGGCCGCCCGCACCGGTTCCGGGCTGTCGCTCATGGTCCGCAGGACCTCGCCCGGCGTCGGCGGCCTGGGACCGCCATCGTCATTGGCGTGGCGCAGTTCGTGCGCCAGGTATCGCAGCGTGTCGACGCCGCCCAGCAGATCCTCGCCGATCGTGATCGTCCGCGCGGCCCGGTTGGTCCTGGCGCCGATCCCTCCGATCTCGATCCGGTATCCCCGGCGGGTGGCGCCGATCAGGTCGTTCAGCAGGGTCGGGTCGCGACCGATCATGTTGAGGATGCCGGGCATCCGCAGGAAGCGTTCGAGCTCGGGCGGCAGCACCGGCTGCGCGTCGGGGCCGGCCTGCCGCCGCTCCGCCGCGACGGCGTCCAGGATACGCGAGGCGGTCCCGATCGCGTCGGCCTGGTCGAACGGCCGCAGCGGCGACTCCGGCGCCGTCTCGGCCGGCCGAGGCCGATGCGCCGCGTCGCCTCGAAGCTCGGCTGCGGTGACCCCCAGCGCCTCGGCGATCTTCGCCAGCGTTTCGTCGCCCGAGCGGGCCTCGGTCTCCACGTCCCGGACCGCCGACCGTGACACCCCTGCACGGTCCGCGAGCTCCGCCTGCGACAGGCCGTGCTCCTCGCGCAGCGCCTTGATCCGGCTGCCCAGCGCGGCCTGGGCGTGCCAGTCGGGAACATGCAGGCCGAGATCCTGGAGCTCGACACCCAGGGCATCCGCCAGCTTCCGGGCCTGCGCGCGGCTCGGCTCGCCCCCGTTCTCGTAATGGACGATGGTGGCCTTCGAGACCCCCGCTTCCTCGGCCAGCCGGGTCTGCGACCAGCCGCGCCCGGTGCGCAGGGCCGCCAGCTTGGGACCGAACGCCGCATGGGCGGTCGCGTGCGGAAGCGTGATCCCCAGCTCCTCCGGCGCGACCTGCAGGGTCTTCAGAAGCGCGTGCACGGCGTCCGCGCGGGGCTTTGCCTCGCCCCGCTCATACTTGCCGATGGCCGAGGACGAGAGGCCGGTGCGTTCGGCGAGCTGCTCCTGCGTCAGCCCTCGGCGCAGTCGGAGCGCCAGCAGCTTGTCGCCGAAATCGGGGTGGAAGGTGACCCGAGGCGACGCCGCTTCCAGGTCCGGCTCCCGGGCCCGTGCCTCGTTCCGCGGCTCCGGTCCGGTTGGGCGCGGCGCCGCGGGCTGCCCCGGCGCCGCGAGGCCGGGATCGGTGATGGTCCAGGCCGCGGCCTTGCGGTCGTCGCCTCGCGACCATGTCCGTTCATTGGCCAGGCCGGGCCCGCCCGGAAGCCTGCCCTTGGTGGAGATCACGGGCGCCCCCAGGGCGGCCGCCAGCGGCTCGGCGACGGCGTGGCCGTCGCCGGCCAGCAGCGCCACGGGCTGGCCGCGGCGGTAATCCCCCCGCGCTTGCAGATGAGCGGCGAACTCTTCCGGCGTGTAGCGGATGTCCCGGCCGCCCTGCTGGTAGAGGTCGCCGATGATCATGCCGTCCACGACCTGGGCCTCGACCGCGAAGGCGCCGCGCGGCACGCCGTGCAGCTGCTGGCCGTTCCAGGCGATGTCGGCCCGGCGCACTTCGATCGACGGCACCCGCTGCTCCGCGGGGCGCGGCGCGTATTCGACCAGCCCGTCCGGGCCGTCGGAGCGGACTGCGACGCGGATGTCGTCGCGGTTCAGCCGGGTCGCCAGCGCATCGGCCAGGGATTGGGCATAGGGCGTCAGGCCGCCGGTCGCCGGGGCCTCCGCCTCGTCCATGACCAGCAGGATTCTCGGCAGCGGCGCTGCCGGGTCGTCCGCCAGCTCGCCGAGGGTCAGGCGGGCGCCGTCAGGGCGATGGAACGGGGCGGCGGCGATCTCCTGCGCCAGCGCCGCCTCGGGGATCAGGCCGCCATCGATGTCCTGGGCGAAGATGCGCTGCCCGCCCAGCGCCACCGGCAGCACGTCGTGCGGCTGCAGCCCGGGCGGCACGTCCACCGCGCCCTGCGGTCCCCTCTGCGGGTCGCGGTCGATCAGGAAGGCCTGGCGCCGCGGAACTCCGGGCTCCGCCGCCGCCAGCGTCGGCGCGGCGTGGGGCGCCGGCTCCGGCCCGGCCATCAGGTCCGGGTACTCCGCGATCAGGCTCGCCCGCTGGGCCCGGCTCGCGGGGCCCTGCAACAGCGCTTCGCGGGCCGTGGCGTCGCCGCCCGTGCCGCCGCGCGCCTGCTGCTCTGCCGCGGCCTGGCGATAGCCCTCCCAGCCCTCGACCAGGCGGTTCATGTCCAGGCGGATCTGCTCCACCCCGTACGGGTCGGCCGCGCCCCGCGCCTCCAGATACTGGGCATAGGCGTCGACGATGCTCCGGTCAGCGCTCGACGCGCCGCTTTCGTCCATCAGCGTCCGGGCCCGGGCGATCGCGGCCAGTGCCGGCGCCAGCGGATCCACCGGCTCGGCGGGCGGCGGCTCGCTCTGACGGCCCCGCAGCGCCGGCGGAATCCGCGCGGCGGGATCGTCACCCGGCGGAACCGGCGCGTCCGGGTCGCGGCCTGCGGCACTCAGATCCCGCGGCTTCGGCCGCGCGGCCCGTTCGGCCAGCTGCGCCTGGATCGCCGGCATCAGGGCCGCGGCCGCCGCCTCCTGCTCCCGGGTCGGCGGCGCGCCGCGACCGAACCGCAGCTCCGGCTCCGGCAGCGGCGCCGGCCGGGACGCCGGGGTGTCCGCCCGCGGCGCCCAGTCGACCCCCCGGAAGCCGCCGGCCGCCTCGACCTGGGCGGGGCTGTCGCGCGAGACCACGAGGACCGGCCGCGGCCTCGCCTCGGGATCGCCCAGGAACCAGCGCTCGCCGGCCCTGATCCGGCCCGACACCAGGGCGTCGCCGGTGCCCCGGGGCACATGCGCCCAGTCGCGCAGCTGCGCGGTCGACAGGGTGGCGGGCGCGGTGGTGTCCGGCTCCTGCCAGCGGTTGTGGAACTTGTAGATGTAGAGGTCGCCGTCGGCGGCCAGCCGGCCGTCCTTCAGGGCGGCCATCAGGGCCCGGGCATCCGCCTCGCCGTGCAGCGCGACGTCGCCCCGCCCGATCGGGATGCGGTCCTCGGCCTGGCTGTCGCCCTGCATGACCAGGCGGTATCGCTGCGGTGCCGGCGCGGAGGCGCCGCCGTCCTCGCGGGCCGCCTGCGGCTCCGCCATCGGCGAGGGATCGCCCCGGTCGGCCTGGTTCCAGACCGTCGCCGCGTGCTCGGCGAAGGTCTCGCCATAGGTCTTGCCGGAGACGTCCCGCGGCTGGTTCCGGAACAGCTCGCCCATCTCGTGGGCGGCCTCCTCCCGCGTCAGCTCGCCGGCCTTGTACCGCGCGAACACCGCGCGGTCGGCGCTGTGCCGTTCGACCTTGGGGGGCAGCAGCCCGCCGTTCCGGTCCAGCTCGTCGCTGACGATGTATTCGGTCAGCCGGGAATGGCCTTCATCGGTCAGCTGGGCACGGACATAGGGCTCCGTGAACGCCTCCAGGCTCTCGAAGTCCCGGGGCGAAGGGGGGCGCCTCTCGTACTCGGCATGGGCCAGCTCATGCGCGAAGTTGCGGGTCATCTCCGGGATGAACAGCGCCTCGCCGCCGGGAAAATCCTTCAGCAGGTCGCGCAGCACGCTCGGATCGAGCGCGATCAGCTCCAGCCTGCGGGTGTAGGAGGCGATGGTGAATTTCTGGTCGTGCCCCAGCACGGCCAGGTCCGGGTGCGCGGCATTGATCAGCCGGACCTGGTGCCGGTCGGCGAACCGGATCAGCCGCATCAGCTCCGGCGACCGGGCGCACTGGTCCGCCAGGTCGGCGATCGTCATCTCCGGCATGCGCAGCGACTGCGGCGCGATGCGCTCGAAGATGGCCGCGGCGTCCTGCCGGTTCCGTTCGATCTCGGCCGGGCTCAGCCTGGCCGCGGCGCCTGCCGGCTCGTCGGCGCCGTGTCCAGCCGGGACCGGATCTCCGTCGCCGCGGATCGGCGGGGGCGCGGCCAGGGCCATGTCCAGCTCGGCCGGCGCCGCGGTCCGGGCGGCGGCCCGCCGGAAGTCGACCGGCGTGACCACGCCGTCGTCGGCCTGCTCCTCTTCCGGCTGGTCCCGGCGGGGATCGCGGCCGCGGCGGCCGTCGTCGCGCGAGACCGGGTCGATCGCGTCCAGCGACCGGCCGCCGGTCTCGGCCTCCCGCGCCAGCTTCGCCCGGATGCCGCGTTCGAGATCGTCCAGCATCTCGACGCCGAAGCGGCTGGTGTTGGAGCGGCCGGAGACGCGGGGATCGGCAGTGTCGACCAGGGCGATGCGGCCGTCGCGCATCACCACCAGCGAGAACCGTTCCACCGGAATCGGCCGCCCGGTCGCGGGGTCGATCGGCCGGCCCGCCAGCACCTCGCGGATCTGGCGGATCGAGGCCAGGCTGGTGGCGTTCAGCCCGGCATCGTTCAGCATCACCTGCCGGCCGCCGGCCGGGGTGACCAGGTCCCGCAGGGCCACGGCATCGCTGTCGAAGATCACCGCCGGTCGCTCGAACACGGCGGCGCGCTGGCCGGCGGCCAGCACCGGCAGGCCGGCGCTGCGCGCGGCGGCGGCTGCGGCGGCGTCGGCCGGCCGCGCCGGGGCGGCCGCGCCGTCCGCGGCCCGGGCGGTGCCCGGCAGGACGTCCGGCCCGTCGCCCGCGTCACGCGGGAAGGCCACCACCTTGTCGTAGAGGGCGAAGGCCGTCAGCCCCGGGCCGGCATCGACCCGCCGACCGAGATGCTGCGCGATGTCGATCTCGGTGGGGTTGCCGTCGCCCTCCAGCAGGAAGGCGCGGCCGTCCGACACCTGCACGGTCCGGGCCGATGTCGTGGCCGCGGCCGGCGCGACCCGCTGCAGCGGCTGGTCCGGGCCGGTCCGCCCGGCCGGCGCGTGCAGCACGTCCACGCCGGCCGCGTCCGCCAGCTTCCGGGCGAAGGCGGCGGCGTGCGGGCCGGCCTCCTCGACATCGAGGACGATATGGGCGTCCTGCCAGCTCTGGACCGCGCGGTCATGCTGGATCACCAGGTCGTGGGCGCTGACGGTGCGGCCGGTCGCGGTGACGGCGCGGCCGTCGTCGAGCAACCGGGTGACCCGGATCTCGACCGGGGTGCCGGCGCTCGGCCGGGCCGCCGCCGGAGGGACCTCCCGGCTCGCCGGCACCGGCCCGTCCTCCGCGCCGAGGGGGGCGGTCCGGCCGCTCGGCTCGGGCGCCCGGCCGGCGCCGGGCCGGGGCTGGGCGGGGGCGACGGGCGGCGCGTCCGGATCCGCGCCGGTCGCGGTCCGGGCCGTGGCGGCCGGGCTGCCCGGCGCCTCCGCCTCCCCCGTGGTGCCGGGCCGGGGCGCGGCCGTGGCCCCGGGGTCGGCCAGGGGATCGCGCAGGGTCAGGGACGACCGGGGATCGGTCGCCAGCGCCGAGGCCGGCATCGTGCCCTGCCGGACCGACGGGGCTTCCGGCATCTTCGGCCGGACGGCGAGGTTCATCGCCGTCCCGGGCACCGCGCCCAGGGCCGCCGCGACCATCTCACCGGTGTTCATGCTCCGGTGCTCGGTGATCCTGGCCGTCAGCTCGGCGCCGCCGAGATTGGTGGTGAGGTCGTTGCCGAGCTGGGCGACCAGGCCCGGCACCGACAGGCGCTGGACGCTCGGTGCCGGCGCGCCGGTGCCGGAGGAGCCGCCGCGCGAAGTGCCTGCGGTCGCCTCGGTGGAGCCGGCGGCCGCGTCATCCGCCGTGCCCGCGGCGCTGGTGGTGGCGGAGGAGCCGGTCCCGGTCGCCGCTGTGGTGCTGGTCGCAGCGGCGTCGCTGGTCGCGTTCGCGCTGGCGGTCACGACATCGTCGACCATCGTCGCGGTGCCGGTTCCGGCCGTCGTGGCGTCGTCCGCCAGGCCGGCCAAGTCGTCGGCGGCGTCGTCGACCAGATCGTCGGCGGTGCCGGCGGCGGTGCGCGTGGTGGCGGCCGGAACCGCGTCATCCGCCGCCGCGACGGCCGGGACGGCCTTGTGGATCGGGATCATGCCCGCGCCGAAGCCGGAGATGGCCGCGGTGCCCAGATTGATGCCTTCCCGGGCCAGCGACTTCAGCAGCAGGTCGCCGCCCTCGGCGGTGAACAGCTTGTTGTCGAAGGCCAGCCGGGTGGCGTCGGAGGCGATCTGGCCGCTGCCGTTGATCACCTGCCCGCCCATCCCGCCGGCGGAAGTCGAGAGGCCCCGCTGCCAGAGGGTCGGTTGCCTGATGACCTCGCCGGTGACGGCCTTTTGGGTGAACCGGCCGGCCAGGGCCTCCGAGATCTTGGTGCCCGTCGCGGTGGCGCCGCCGGTGGAGATCGACGAGATCGCGTCGATCGAGGTGTCCTTCAGCGTCGCCTTGATATGGTCGCCGCTGACGCCCATGCCGTCGCCGCCGCCGCCGAACGCGTCGATGCCGAGGCCGAGCAGGGAGCTGTGGCTGTCGGCATACATGTCCTTGCCGTCGAGGGTGGCGCCGAGGTCGCTGGCGCCGTCGATCGCCTCATAGGTCAGGAAGGTTGCGCCGGTGCCGATGACCGCGCCCATGGTGGCGCCGACGGAGGTTCCGACGGCGAAGCCGATGCTGGCGCCGGCGGCGAAGCCCAGCGCGGGGTTCATGCTGATCGCGGTGGCCGCGATCCCGACCGTGGTCGCCACCACCACGCGGCTGACCTCGTCGATCGTGTTCCAGGTCTCCTCGCTGTCCTGGAAGTCGTCGGCATGGCGCTGGAATTCGGACTCGAAGTCGCCCATCGCCGCCTTCATCTCGGCGGCATAGGCCTGCTGCGACATCGGGCTGGCCTCGTCCTTCCGGCGCAACTCGTTCAGGGCGTCGAGCCTGCCCTGGAGGAAGCCCTCGAAGTCGTCGCCCGCCCCGCCGCCGGTGACGAAGTCCCAGCCCTTGTGCAGCAGGCTGTGGTCGCTGACGGTGCTCCTGACCTTGGCCAGCGTGTCCTCGATCTGATCGATCGTTCGGCCCAGCTGCTCGTGGCGCATCTCGGTGTCGACATCGGTCAGCGCCTCGCGGCTGGCCTGCGCCAGACGGTCGGTGCCGGCGGCCCAGGCGTTGACCAGCTGCAGCTTGGCCTGGTCCTCCGGCTTCAGGTTCAGCTTGCCGGAGTCGTCGGTCTTGCCCTTGACCGTCTCGCGCAGCTCGTCCGCCAGCGCCCGGCGCACCTCGTCCCAGTTGTACCGGCTCATCTCCTTGTCCGGTTCCTGAACGAGGTCGTACCGCGCGGCCGTGCCGATCAGCGAGACCGTCGCGTCGCGGAGCGGCAGGCCCGGCAGCGTGGCGCGGACGCGCTGCACCGCGCTGGCGAAGTCGGTCTGCCGCGGTCGGGTGGCAATGCCGATCTCCGGCGAGAAAACGCCGCCGTAGCGATCGATGCGGGGTGGCATGAAGCGATCCTGTCCGCGAACAGCAGCCCGATCCAGGCCGGAGAGATAGGCCGCGGTCGGGCGAGGCGCTACTTCTTGCCGGCGTCCTTCTTGGCGTCGTCGTTCAGGTCGCCGATGTCATCGAGCTTGAAGTTGAACGGTTCGCTGGTCGCCGCCTTCGCCAGGGCGTAGTCGACCCAGTAATCCGCCTTGCCGTCCTGGCTCTTCCCGGCCATATCCTTGACCGCGTCCAGTCGGCCGTTGCCGTCCTTGGGGATCAGCTCGATACGCGTCCGGAAGATGGTCTGTCGGATATCGTTGGCCTCCTTCTCGGAGAAGAGGGGCTTGCCGTCCTTATCCTTGATGCCGGCGAAATCCTGCTTGGCCAGATTGACGGCGAGGTCGTTGTGCTCCTTGCCGTCCTTGCCGAGCAGCCAGGTCTTGACCATCGTGCCGCGCTGTTCTGCAGGCACGGTCCCCAGCGTCTTGGCGAAATCCTCCGGCGATTGGCTCTTATATTGGTCCGGGGCGAGATCCTGTACCTTCTCGGGGCTATAGGGGAAGTTGGCGGCCTTCGCCCGCTCGACGATGAAGCTGTCGCTGGCCGGATACTTCTCGAGCAGATCGTCGACAGCCTTTTTCTTCGTCGGCTCGTCCGCATCCCGGTACAGGTTCAGGTAGTTGTCGACGACCTGCCGCTTGATGTCGCCGTTGTCCTCGCCGTAATCCTTTTCGAGCAGCGGGAGCACGTTGCCCAGCGGGCCGTCCTTGTTTTCCTGGCCGATGACGTTGCGGATCATCGCCTCGCGCTGGGCAGGATCCTTGGTGCCGGTCAGCGCCTTCACCACGTCCGCCGGCGGCTCGGCCGTCGGTTCGTAGGTGGCGACCTTCTTATCGGACACCTCCGGCTCCCGCCCGTTCATCTTCGGCGCCACGACGAAGTCCACGTCAGTGTCGCCCGCATGGTAGAGCCGGATCAGATTCGGATTCTCGAACGCATTGAGCGGAATGACCTGAGTGGCGATCTGCTTGTCGCTCAGGCCCAGCTCGTAGCCGATCCTGTACTGCGAATCGCCGGCCTCGTCCGGCACGGCGACGTCGTATTGTGCCAGCAAGTCGTTGACGCTGCCGCCCGTCACCTGCTTGGCATAGCCGGAAAGGGTCTGCTCCCAGGCCTTGGACTGCTCCGGGGTGATCTGGGACATCGTGACCTTGCCGGCGTCGTCCCGCTTCTGCAGGACCAGATGTCCATCCTTGTCCCGAGTGATCGTGGCAACCATGACCGCGTTCCTTCCATCGCTCGACACACATCCGGGGCGCCACGGGCCGGCCCGCTGATTGGGCGAAGGCCGTCAGCGGCTTCTTTGACCTGGGCTGCGAATGGATTCCGCCTTCTCCCCCCAGAACTTTTGCAGCAACCCAGGAACAGTGCAATTGTTCCGCAACGTTTATGACATCCAGTCGCAACATCTCGGCGCATTCGTCATACAAATATCGGAAAGAGTAGGTCGTGTCCCAGGGAGTGGTGTAGGCAATGCCGTACCCGTCTCGACAAGCCGTTTCGGCCCGGATCCTTCGGATGACCCGGTAAGATCCAAGGCGCCAATAGCGGGCATTCGGGCCATCTGTGCCGACCGCTCTTCGAACATTTTCGGCCGGCATCCACCGGACGTCTGTATCCGTGCAGCCAGCAATTGCAATCGATCTTGAGACAAAAGCTAAACATCGTCTCAAAGTCACTTTATTGCGTATGATTACATAATACTATATATTGGCACTTCGATTTCTCCTCGCCACCAGCGGCGGTAGGAGATCGAATGGAGGGAACCTCATGCTCAAACGTGTCCTTGCAGAGGCCGTGGGGACGTTCTGGCTCGTCCTCGGCGGCTGCGGCACGGCCGTCCTGGCGGGCCAGCACGTCGGGTTTCAAGGCGTCGCCCTGGCGTTCGGGCTGACGGTCGTGACCGGGGCCTACGCCCTCGGCCGCGTCTCCGGCGGCCATTTCAATCCCGCGGTCACGGCCGGGCTGGTCGCCGCCGGCCGGACGCCGGCCTCCGATCTCGTGCCCTACATCATCGCCCAGGCGGTCGGCGCCATCATCGCCGCGGCCGTCCTCTACGCCATCGCCAGCGGCGCCCCGGGCTTCGACCTGGCCAAGGGCTTCGCCTCGAACGGCTATGCCGAGCATTCGCCCGGCGGCTACGGCCTGACCGCCGCGGCGATCAGCGAGGTGGTGCTGACGGCGGTGTTCCTGGTGGTGATCGTGGGCGTGACCGGCAGCAGCGCCACGGCGCCCTTCGCGCCGCTGGCGATCGGCCTGGCGCTGACCCTGATCCACCTGATCTCGATCCCGGTCACCAACACCTCGGTCAACCCGGCGCGCAGCCTGGGCCCGGCCGTGTTCGTCGGCGACTGGGCCCTGGGGCAGCTCTGGCTGTTCATCGTGGCGCCGCTGGTCGGCGGCGTCATCGGCGGCCTGATCGGGCGTTTCGTGACCGAGCCGGAAGCGTCGATCGGCGCGGCCGCCACCCCTCCGGGAGCTCCGGCGGAGTAAGCCGACGCTGGGCTGACGTACCGGTTCGCCGGGGCGTCAGTCCAGCGCCTTCTCCATGAACAGGCTCAGCGGGTCGGGCCCGTAGCCGCCGAACGGGCCGCAGTCCCGGTATCCGAAGCGGCGGTACAGCCCGATCGCCTCCGGCTGGTGGATCCCGGTCTCCAACTGGATCAGGCGGACGCCGAGGCCGCGGGCCTCGTGCTCGATCCGGGCCAGCAGGTCGCGGCCGACCTTCAGGCCGCGGGTCGCCGGGTCGACGAACATGCGCTTCAGCTCCGCCTGGCCGTCGGCCCCGACCACCAGCGCGCCGCAGCCGACCACCCGGCCCTCGCGCCGGGCCACGAAGAAGCGCACCTCCGGCCGCTCCAGCGACGTGATGTCGAGCATGTGGTTGCTCTCGGCCGGATACAGGCTCGCCATCAGGGCGTCCGACTGGCGGATCAGGTTGAGCACCGCGTCCTGGCGCGGCGGCTCCGGGGCGATGAGGGTGGCGGTCACGATGCGGAACCTCGGTGGTTTCGGTCCGACTATAGCCGGCCGCGGCGGCGCGCGAAGGGCTTTCCTCTTGCCTGGCCGCGGGCAGCTATGTTCTTGTCTTGTTCATGGCCGACTCCGCTCCGCTCACGATCCCGAACGCCGATGCCCGGCGCCTGTTCCTCGATCTGCACGCCCTGTCGGACCCGCCGCTCGGCCGGCTGACGGTCGAGGGCTGCCAGTCGGTGGTGGACCGCATCGGCTTCGTCCAGGTCGACAGCATCAACACGGTCGAGCGGGCGCATCACATGATCCTGTTCGCCCGCCGCCACGGCTACGTTCAGACCCAGCTGCCGCGGCTGGTGGAGAAGCCCCGCGGCCTGTTCGAGGGCTGGACCCACGACGCCTCGCTGATCCCGACCCGGTTCTTCCCCTACTGGTCGCGGCGCTTCGCCGATGTGCAGGCCCGCGCCGCCACCAGCCGCTGGTGGACCGAGGCGGGGCCGGACTTCCCGAAGGTGCTGGAGCAGGTGCGCCAGCGGGTGGCGGCGGAAGGGCCGCTGCTGACCCGCAGCTTCGAGGAGGAGCGGCAGCGCCCCTCCGGCGGCTGGTGGGACTGGACGCCGTCGAAGATGGCGCTGGAGTTCCTGTGGCGCACCGGGGTGCTGGCGGTGGCGCGGCGCGAGGGCTTCCAGAAGGTCTACGACCTGACCGAACGGGTGATCCCGGAGCAGCATCGCGGCCCGGCGCCCGACCCGGAGGAGGTGGTCGACTGGGCCTGCCGCTCGGCGCTGGAGCGGCTGGGTATCGCCCGGCCCGGCGAGATCGCCGGCTTCTGGGACCTGATCACCATCCGCGAGGCGGAGCAGTGGTGCGACCGGCTGACCCGGCGTGGCGATCTGCGCGTGGTCCATGTCCAGGGCGCGGACGGCAAGACCACCGCCGCCTTCGCCTTCGCCGATATCGAGGACCGGCTGGCCGCGGCGGCGCCGGCCCCGGACGTGCTGCGGGTGCTGTCGCCCTTCGACCCGGTGATCCGCAACCGGCAGCGGCTGGAGCGGCTGTTCGGCTTCGACTACCGCTTCGAAGCCTTCGTGCCCGAGGCGAAGCGCCGCTGGGGCTATTACGTCTTCCCGATCCTGGAAGGCGACCGCCTGGGCGGCCGGATCGACATGCGGGCCCGGCGCGACAGCGGCGACCTCGCCGTCGCCGGGCTGGGGGGGGAGCCGAAGGTGCGGTCCAGCAAGGCGCGGCTGCGCCGGCTGGAGACGCAGCTCGACCGCATCCGCCGCTTCGCCGGGGTCGAACGCGTGGTGTGGCCGGACGCCAAATCGTCGCTGTCATCCGCGAGTCATCAAATGGTCGCAAAGCTCGGGGCATAAGGTCGCCGGCGCGGGGCCGGCTTTGCGATGCCGGCCCGGCTGCCCATATAAGGCCGCGCGGGCGCACTCCGCCGGACCGATCGTGCGGAAGCGGATAGAGAAGGACTGGGTATGCCGGGGGATCTGATCGTCGCCCATGCGCGGATCGTGACCGCGGAGGACGTGCTGACCGGCAGCGTCGCCGTATCCGATGGGCGGATCACCGATCTGGACAGGGACGCGGCCTGCCCGCCCGGCGCGGTCGATTTCGAGGGCGACTACCTGCTGCCCGGCCTGGTCGAGCTGCACACCGACCATCTCGAGCGGCACTACACGCCGCGGCCCGGCGTGCGCTGGCCGGCGGTGACCGCGGTGATGGCGCATGACGCCCAGGTGGCGTCGGCCGGCATCACCACCGTGTTCGACGCCCTGGCCCTGGTCGGCGGCCGCAACGGCGAGGACCGGCTGGAGACGCTGCGGCCGATGGTCGACGGCATCCGCCAGGCCCAGGCCGGCGGCATGCTGCGGGCCGAGCATTTCCTGCATCTGCGCTGCGAGGTCACGGAAGCGCAGGTGCTGCAGCTGTTCGAGCCGTTCCGCGACGACCCGCTGGTGCAGTTCATGTCGGTGATGGACCATGCCCCCGGCCACCGCCAGTTCTCGGACCTCGCCAAGTACCGCGAGATCTACAAGGGCATGCTGGGCCTGACCGACGAGCAGATCGACGCCCAGATGGCGGAGCGGATCGCCGCCTCGCGCACCCATGGCGTGGCCAACCGCGACGCCTTGGCCGCCTTCGGCCGCGGCCGCGGCCTGCCGATCGCGAGCCATGACGACGAGACCCCGGCCCATGTCGAGGAGGCCGCGGCGCTGGGCATGGTGGTGTCGGAGTTCCCGACCACCCTCGCCGCCGCCCGCGCCGCGCGCGAGCACGGGCTGCAGATCCTGATGGGCGCGCCGAACCTGGTCCGCGGCGGATCCCATTCCGGCAACGTCTCGGCCGGCGAGCTGGCGCGCGAGGGGCTGGTCGACATCCTGTCCTCGGACTACGTCCCGGTCAGCCTTCTGCACGGCGCCTTCACCCTGGCCGAGGGCGAGCACGGCATCGGCCTGCCGCAGGCGCTGGCGACGGTGACGGTCAACCCCGCCCGCGCCGCCGGCCTCGAGGATCGCGGCCGGATCGAGCCCGGACTGCGCGCCGATCTGCTGCGGGTCCGGCTGGTCGACGGCGTGCCGGTGATCCGCGCCGTCTGGCGCGAGGGTGAAAGGGTCGCATGACCCCGGAATGACGGGCCAGGGCGAAGGATCGGGTTATAAGGGCTGATCCGCCTGTTCGCGTTCCGGAGGCCAGCATGCGTCCGTTCCCGGTTCTTACGGCCTTGGGCCTGTGGCTCGCCCTCGGATCGGCCGCCGCCGCCCAGACGGCAGACCCGGCCGCACCCGCCCCGGCACCCGACCCGGCCGCCTCCGACCCGGTGGCGCGCGGCGCCTACGTCTTCGCCGCCGGCGGCTGCGCCGCCTGCCACACCGCGGCCGGCGACGCCGCCAAGCCGCTGGCCGGCGGCCGGGCGCTGAAGACCGCCTTCGGCACCTTCTACACGCCGAACATCACCCCCGACCCCGAGACCGGCATCGGCAAGTGGAGCGAGGAGGATTTCCGCCGGGCGCTGCGCGAAGGCGTGTCGCCCTCGGGCGAGGATTTCTATCCGGCCTTCCCCTATACCGCCTATACCGGCATCACCGACCGCGACCTCTCCGATCTCTGGGCCTATCTGCGCAGCGTCCCGCCGGTGCGGCAGGCGAACAAGCCGCACGAGCTCTCCTGGCCCTATTCCTGGCGCGCCCTGCTGCCGGGCTGGCGCCTGCTGAACTTCACCGAGGGGCCGTTCCTGGTCCCGGCCGGCCAGTCCGCCGACTGGTATCGCGGCGCCTATCTCGTCCGCGTGCTCGGCCATTGCGGCGAATGCCACACGCCGCGCGACATGTTGGGCGGACTGAACTGGTACAGCCCCTTCGCCGGCAACCCCCAGGCGCCGGAAGGGCAGGGCAAGATCCCGAACATCACGCCCGACCCGGAGCACGGGATCGGTGAATGGAGTGACAAGGACATCGCCTATTATCTGGAGACCGGCTCGACCCCCGACGGCGACTTCGCCGGCGGCGCCATGAGCGAGGTGATCCGGGACAACACCAGCAAGCTGACCGCCGTCGACCGCGAGGCGATCGCCACCTATCTCAAGAGCCTGAAGCCGCTCTCCGGCCCGTGACGGCGAATCGGGGCTGGGCCTTGCCGATGATCCTGTCCTAGACTGCCCCCCGCCGCATCAAGGCGGCGCCGCCCAAGGGGCGAAGAAGCAGGGTCAGGGATGGCGATCGAGCTGGAGACGAACGAGGCGGCGCCGGAGGCGACGCTCGCCAATTGGCGCCAGGCGCCCTACAGCCGCTGGGGCTTCCGCAATGTCCGCCGGCTGGTGCCGGTGGCCGAGATCCCGCGCGGCGAATTCGCCGCCTGCCTGAAGCCCGGGCCGGCGCTCGACCTGGACCGCATCGCGGTGCCGGGGCAGGACGGGTCGGTGGCCCGGCTGATGGCCGAGAGCGACACCGACGGCATCCTGGTGCTGCATCGCGGCCTGATGGTGGCCGAGCACTACGCCCACGGGCTGGGGCCGAAGGCGCAGCACATCGTCTTCTCGATCAGCAAGTCGATCACCGGCCTGATCGCCGGCATCCTGGCCGGCCGCGGCCAGCTCGACCCCGATGCGCCTGTGACGGCCTATGTGCCGGAGGCGGCGGGCTCCGCCTATGACGGCGCCACGGTGCGCCATGTGCTGGACATGACGGTCGGCATCCGCTTCGTCGAGGACTATGTCGACCCGGCCGGCGACGTCGCCCGCTACCGCGTCGCCATGGGCTGGAACCCGCCCGGCGAGGTGGCGCGGGACAACGACCTGCACGGCTTCATCGCCCGCCTGCCGGCCGACGGCAGCCGGCATGGCGAGACCTTCCACTACGTCTCGCCCAATTCCGACATGCTGGGCTGGATCTGCGAGCGGGCCTCAGGCATGCGTTTCGCCGCACTGATGACGGAGCTGCTGTGGCGGCCGATGTGGGCGGAGGCGGATGCGTTCATCACGCTCGACCGGCTGGGCGCGCCGCGCACCGCCGGCGGCATCTGCATGACCCTGCGCGACCTGGCCCGGATCGGCGAACTGGTGCGGCGGGACGGCCGCGCCGGCGGGATTCAGGTGGTGCCGCAGGCCTGGGTGGACGACATCCTCGACAACGGCGACCCGCAGGCCTGGGCGCGGGGCGACCTGGCGCATCTGGCGCCGCAGGGGCGCTACCGCAGCCAGTGGTACGTGCTGGGGCCGGGGCGCGACGTGCTCTGCGGCATCGGCATCCACGGCCAGTGGATCTATGTCGACCGCGCGGCGGAACTGGTCATCGCCAAGATGTCGTCGCAGCCCACGGCCGTCGACGACGCGCTCGACCACCGGCTGCTGGCCGGCTTCCGGGCCATCGCGCAGGCGGTCGGGTAGGCCGGGTTCGCGGATGCGACCCCGGCCGGCGTGACACGGCGATTCGTCAGCTCTTCTTCACCCGATAAGTCTCGTGGCAGGCGCCGCAGGATTGGCCGACCGCGGGGAAGGCGGCCTTCACCTTGGCGGCATTGCCTTCCTGGGCGGCGGCGTCCAGCGCCGCGATGGCGTCGTGGTTGGCCTTCACCTTGGCCTGGAAATCGGCCCAGTTGGCCCAGATCTCCGGCTTGGCCGCGCTCTTGCCGACGCCGACCGCCGTGCCTTCCGGGAACAGGGCCAGCAGGTTGGCGCTCACCCCCGCCATCTTCGCGGTCGCCGCCTTGACGTCGTCGATCGTGCCCTGGTTGTCGCGCACGAAGCCGGTCAGGGTCTTGACGCTGGCGCCATAGGTCTTCATCGCATCCTCGCGCTGGGCCACCACCTCCTCGGGCGTGGCCGCCCAGGCGATGGCGGCGCCGCAGCTGACGATGGCGGCGGTGATGACGGCGAACTTCAACGAACGCATGGTGCCTCCCCTCGGGTGGGTGCCGGTCCGGCGATGATGGGCGCGAGTATGCTGGAGGATTTGTTGCGATCTCCAGCCCGTTCCCGCTCCGGTCCCCGGTTCGCTGCGACGTGTCGCAGGGTTACGCAGCAAATCGTTACGCGCCCGGTTGACAGCCGGCGGGTCGGCCACTATGGTCCGCGCCTCGAATTCCGGCCCGCGAGCTCCGGCTCCCGGCGGCGCCGGCGCCGCCGCATGGGATATGGATCATGAAAGTCGCGAACTCGCTGAAGACCCTGAAGAGCCGTCACCGCGCCTGCCGCGTCGTCCGCCGCAAGGGCCGTGTCTACGTCATCAACAAGGAGAACCCGCGCTTCAAGGCGCGCCAGGGCTGATCTCAGCCGCTCCTCGATATGATCGAAGGCCGTGTCCCCGGACGCGGCTTTTTGATTTTGCGGCTTTTGGATCTTTGTGGCCGAGCTTGCCGGATCGGCCCGGCCTTCCTATCGCCCGCGGCGGAGGTCCCGCCGATGAAGATGCCAGCCCCCGATGCCGCCGTCCTGGCCCGCCGCGAGGAGATCGCCGCGGCGCTGCGTGCCATCGTTCCGGGCGAGGGCGTGATCACGGCGGAGAGCGAGCGCCGCGCCTATGAATCGGACGGGCTGACCGCCTACCGCACCCTGCCGATGATCGTGGTGCTGCCCTCGACCACCGCGCAGGTCTCGGCGGTGCTGCGCACATGCCACGAGATGGGGGTGAAGGTGGTGCCGCGCGGCGCCGGCACCTCCCTGTCCGGCGGCGCCCTGCCGCTCGAGGACGGCGTGCTGCTCGGCCTCGGCAAGTTCAACAAGGTGCTCGAGATCGACTTCGACAACCGCTGCGCCCGGGTGCAGCCGGGGGTCACCAATCTCGGCATCACCAACGCCGTCGCCCATGCCGGCTTCTATTACGCGCCCGACCCGTCGAGCCAGATCGCCTGCACCATCGGCGGCAACATCGCCGAGAACTCCGGCGGCGTGCACTGCCTGAAATACGGGCTGACCACCAACAACGTGCTGGGGCTGGAGGTGGTGCTGATCGACGGCACCGTGCTGCGCCTCGGCGGCAAGCACCTCGATTCGCCGGGCTACGACCTGCTCGGCGTGCTCACCGGCTCGGAAGGCCTCCTGGCCGTGGTCACCGAGGTGACGGTGCGCCTGTTGCGCCGCCCGGCGACCCAGCGCGCCGTGCTGATGGGCTTCCCGTCGTCGGAGGCCGGCGGCGACTGCGTCGCCCGCATCATCGGCGCCGGCATCATCCCGGGCGGGCTGGAGATGATGGACAGGCCCGCCATCCATGCGGCCGAGGCCTTCGTCAAGGCCGGCTACCCGCTGGATGTCGAGGCGCTGCTGATCTGCGAGCTGGACGGGCCGGAGGCCGAGGTCGACCACCTGATCGAGCGGGTCGAATCGATCGGCCGCGTCTGCGGCGCCACGATCTGCGTCGTCAGTCGCAGCGAGGAGGAGCGGCTGCGCTTCTGGGCCGGGCGCAAGGCCGCCTTCCCGGCGGTCGGCCGGATCAGCCCCGATTACTACTGCATGGACGGCACCATTCCGCGGAAGCGCCTGCCCGAGGTGCTGGCCCGGATGCAGGAGATGTCGCGCCGCCACGGGCTGCGCGTCGCCAATGTCTTCCATGCCGGCGACGGCAACCTGCACCCGCTGATCCTGTACGACGCCAATGTCCCGGGCGAGCTGGAGAAGGCGGAGGAGTTCGGCTCCGACATCCTGAAGCTGTGCGTCGAGGTCGGCGGGGTGCTGACCGGCGAGCACGGCGTCGGGGTCGAGAAGCGAGACCTGATGGAGGTGCAGTTCGGGCCGGAGGACCTGGCGCAGCAGCAGCGGCTGAAATGCGCCTTCGACCCGGACGGGCTCCTGAACCCCGGCAAGGTGTTCCCGACCCTGCACCGCTGCGCCGAGCTCGGCCGGGTGCACATCCACCACGGCGCCACGCGCTTCCCCGACCTGCCGCGCTTCTGATGGCAGGCCTTGGCTCGTTGGCTCCTTTCTTGTCATGCCCGGGCTTGACCCGGGCATCCAGGAGATGTCGAGGCCGCTCTGGGTGGCCCCTGGATTGCCGGGTCAAGCCCGGCAATGACAGAAGGGGGAAAGGCCAATTCCCCTCCTGGTGTGACCGATGACCGAGACGCTGAAGCCCGAGACCGACGACCAGGTGCTCGAGATCGTCCGCTGGGCCTTGGCCGGCGAGGTGCCGCTGGAGCTGGTCGGCCGCGGCAGCAAACGCGGCTTCGGCCGGCCGGTGCAGGCGGCGCATGCGCTCGATCTCTCCGGCCTCGCCGGAATCGAGGTCTACGAGCCGGAGGAGCTGGTGCTGACCGCCCGCCCCGGCACGCCGATGGCGGAGATTGAGGCGGCGCTGGCCGCCCGCGGCCAGGCCCTGGCTTTCGAGCCTCCGGATCTCGGCCCGCTCTACGGCGGCCCGGCCGGCGCCGGCACGCTCGGCGGCACCGTCGGCTGCAACCTGTCGGGGCCGCGCCGGCTGAAGGCCGGCGCCGCGCGGGACCATGTGCTGGGGATCGAGGCCGTCTCCGGCCGCGGACAGGCCTTCAAATCCGGCGGCCGGGTGGTCAAGAACGTCACCGGTTACGACTTGCCGAAGCTGCTGACGGGCGCCTTCGGCACGCTGGCCGCCATGACCCGGATCACGGTCAAGGTGCTGCCGGCGTCGGAGACGGTGCGCACCCTCGCGGTCACCGGGCTGGACGACGCGGCCGGCGTCGCCGTGCTGACCCGGGCGCTGACCAGCCCCTACGAGGTCTCGGGCGCCGCCCATCTGCCGGCCGGCATCCTCGGCGCCGCCGCCCGAAGCCTGGTGCGGATCGAGGGCTTCGGCCCCTCGGTCGACAGCCGTGTGGCGGCGCTGTCGCAGCTGCTGGGGGAGGCCGGGCATCTCACCGTGCTCGACCCCGGCGAATCGGTCGATCTCTGGCGCCGGATCCGCGACGTCGCGGCCTTCGCCGACGATGACCGGGCCGTGTGGCGGGTCTCGGTGGCGCCGACCGCCGGGCCGCAGGTCGCGGCCGCCGCCGGCGGCGCGCATTACTTCGACTGGGGCGGCGGGCTGGTCTGGATCGCCGTTCCTGCCGACGGCGACGCCAGGGCCGCCGCGATCCGGGCGGCGGTCGCGGCCGCGGGCGGCGGGCACGCGACGCTGGTCCGGGCCCCGGCCGGGCTGCGCGCCGCGCTGCCGGTGTTCGAACCGCAGCCGCCGGCGCTGGAAGCGCTGGGCCGCCGGGTGCGCGAGGCCTTCGACCCGAAGGGAATCCTGTCGCCGGGGCGCATGACGGCCTGACGGCGTCGGGGGCGTGTGAAAGGACCGGAAACCTCGCCGTCGCTCATGGGTTATGATCGGATGGTCGACTCGCCTCGGAGGGAGAGCCCATGGGCATCATCGGCACCATCATCATCGGTTTCGTCATCGGTCTGGTCGCCAAGTTCCTGATGCCCGGGCGCGACCCGGGCGGTTTCATCATCACCATCCTTCTCGGCATCGCCGGGTCGGTGGTCGGCGGCTGGCTCGGCCTGCAACTCGGCATCGTGCCGGAGAGCGGCTTCGGCCGTTTCCTGCTGGGCGTGGTCGGCGCCATCGTGCTGCTGATCATCTACCGGATCATCGCTGGCCGCAGCAGCAGCGCCGGCTGAGAGTGCGGGCGGCCCGCGGGCCGCCCGTCCTACCGCACCGCTTTCGCCAGATGCGCGTAGGGCTCGCCGCGGCGCGGCTGCAGCGCCTGCGCCGCATCGGTGTCGGCATGGGTGGCCCGCAGCAGCGTCGGGGTCCCGTCCGCCGCCAGCTCCACCGTCGCGAACACCAGCTCGCCGCAGGGCGCCGGCCAGCCGATCGGCCGCACCCCCGACACCGTGGCCGCCGCGTAGGGCGAGCAGTCGGAGGCGACGTCGACACCGGCCGCCGCTGGCTTGCCGCCGACAAAGCGCCAGACGGCCACCTGCTTGCCCACCTGATCGAACACCGCCGCCGGCTCGCCATAGCGGGCCTTCAGCGGGGCCAGCGCGTCCGCGGCGCTGCGCGGCCCGCCCGAGTCGAAGCGCACGGTCTCGGCCACCGAATACAGCCGGTTGCCCTGGGCCGGCGGGGTGAACTGCAGCAGCAGCGTGCCGTCGCCCGGCCGTGCCGAGGCGACCAGGCCGGTCCAGGGCGCCTCGCCCGGCGCGGCGAAGGTCACCGCCCGGCCGGCGAAGGCGGCAGCCTGACGCGGCGTCTGCCCCAGCGCGATGTCCTGGACCACCGGCCCTCCGGCCCATGCCGTGCCGGACAGGCCGCACAGCAGAGCCGCGAGCAGGGCCTGGCCCATCCGAACCATTGTCATCTCGGCCTCCCGGTGTTTGCGGCCAGCGTACTAACCCCCATGACGGTTGACAACGCTCCCGGCCGCATCGGCCGGGTTCCCTTTGCGCCGGGCCGCGGGCTACTGTCGGCGCAACGACGGGAGGGTGCGGGTGCAGACTCATTTCTCGCTGGCGCAACTGGCCGATCCGGACAATGCGGTCTCGGAACAGATCCTGCGCACCTGCGTGCACTGCGGCTTCTGCCTCGCCACCTGCCCGACCTACACGGTGCTGGGCGACGAACTCGACAGCCCGCGCGGCCGCATCTACCAGATCAAGTCGATGCTGGAGGGCGGCGGCCCGGCGCCGGCCAGCGTCGCCAAGCATCTCGACCGCTGCCTGTCCTGCCTGTCCTGCATGACCACCTGCCCCTCGGGCGTGCACTACATGCACTTGGTCGATCACGGCCGTGCGGTGGTGGAGAAAACCTATCGCCGGCCGCTGCAGGATCGGGCGATCCGGGCGCTGCTGGCGGCCGTGCTGCCGCGGCCGCGGCTGTTCCGCTTGGCGCTGATGGGGGCGATGGCGGCCCGGCCGGTGGCGAGGCTTCTGCCCAGGCGGCTGCGCGCCATGCTGGCCCTGGCGCCGCGCCGGCTGCCGCCGCCCAGCCCGGTCGACCGGCCGCAGGTCTTCGCCGCCGAAGGGCCGCGCAAGCGGCGGGTGGCGCTGCTGTCCGGCTGTGCCCAGACCGTGCTGGACCCGGCGATCAACGAGGCGACGATCCGCCTGCTGACCCGTCACGGGGTCGAGGTGGTGGTGGCGCCGGGCGCCGGCTGCTGCGGGTCGCTGACCCACCATATGGGACGGGAGGAGGCGGCGCTGGCCTCGGCCCGGGCGAACATCGAGGCCTGGGGCCGCGTCCTGGAGGAGGGCGGCCTCGACGCCATCGTGGTCAACACGTCCGGCTGCGGCACTACGGTCAAGGATTACGGCCACATGTTCCGCGCCGACCCGGCCTGGGCCGGGCGCGCGGCCAGGATCTCGGCCCTGGCGAAGGACGTCACCGAGCTGATGGACGAGATCGGGCTGAACCCGCCGGCGCGGCCGGGCGGCCAGGCCGTGGCCTACCATTCCGCCTGTTCGATGCAGCACGGCCAGCGCATCGCGGCGCCGCCGCGCCGCCTGCTGGCCGCCGCGGGGTTCGAGCTGCGCGAGGTGCCGGACGGGCATCTCTGCTGCGGCTCCGCCGGCACCTACAACCTGCTGCAGCCGGAGATCGCGGACGAGCTGCGGGCGCGCAAGGTGCGGGCGGTGGAAAGCACCGGGGCCGCGATCGTCGCCGCCGGCAATATCGGCTGCATCACCCAGATCGGCCTCGGCACCGCCCTGCCGGTGGTGCACACGGTCGAGCTGCTGGACTGGGCCACCGGGGGGCCGAAACCGGCTGCCCTGAAGCTCGCCCCGGCGGCCGCCTGACGCGGTTTTCTGCGCTTCCGGTGCTCACGCACCAAATGTGCGCTGCGCTCCGGTTCTCGAAAACCACGCCAGCCGACTCACCGGGACGCGCTTCAGACCAGCCTCTTGAGACCGGTCAGTAAAGACCGCCCGTTCCTGTCAGCGCATCCTGGCTGGTCTCGCCGAAGGTGTCGGCGACCGGCGGCGGGCCGGGCTCGGTGCCGGGGCGGAACGCCTCCATGATCACATCCGACCCGCCCGGCTCCGCCGCATAGCCGTTGCGGCGGTCGACATAGGCGAAGCTGACCCCGGGCGGCACTGCGAAGGCGCCGGGGTCGTCCCCGGCCAGCGCGTCCTTGATGAAGTCGCTGAAGATCGGCACCGCGATCGAGCCGCCGGTGGCGCCGGCGCCCAGGCTGCGCGGCTTGTCGTAGCCGACGAAGATGCCGACCGCGAGCTTCGGCGAGAATCCCACGAACCAGACGTCGTTCGAATCGTTGGTGGTGCCGGTCTTGCCGGCCAGCGGCAGGCCGAGGCCGGCGAGCCGGGCGGCGGTGCCGCGCTGGGTGACGCCCTGCAGGATCGAGATCATCTGGTAGTTGGCGATCGGGTCGTCCAGCTGTTCCCCGCGCGGCCGCTGCGGCGCCGGCTGGCCGGTCCAGGAGGTCGCGGCGCAGGGGATGCAGTCGGCCCGGTCCGGTCCCACGACGCCCTGCTGCCGCAGGCTGCGGCCGTCGCGGTCCTGCACCCGCTCGATCAGATAGGGGCTGATCTGGTAGCCGCCATTGGCGATCGTGGCATAGGCCGTGGTCAGCTTCAGCGGCGTGGTCTCGCCGGCGCCCAGGCCCATCGCCGGATACAGCGGCATGTTCTGGTAGATGCCGAAGGCCTCCGCCGTCTCCTTGACCGGCTGCAGGCCCATCTCGACCAGGAGGCGCACCGTCATGACGTTGCGCGACCGCTCGACGCCCGAACGCAGCGTAGCGAGGCCGATGAAGCCGCCGCCGTAGTTGCGCGGCCGGTAGCGGCCGGCGCCCTGGCCCTGGTCGACCGAGATCGGCGTGTCGTAGATCAGGCTGGACGGGGTGTAGCCGTGCTGCAGCGCCGAGAGATAGACGAAGGGCTTGAAGGCCGAGCCCGGCTGGCGCTGCGCCTGGGTGGCGCGGTTGAACTCGCTGAGCGAGAAGTCGAAGCCGCCCGACATCGCCAGCACCTTGCCGGTGAAGGGCTCGATGGCGACCAGCGCGCCCGACACCTCCGGCACCTGGCGCAGCGAATAGGCGGCCAACGCCGGCGCCGAGGTCTTGGCCCCGGCCGGCTGCACCCAGATCACGTCGCCCTTGGCCAGCACGTCGTCGGCGCCGCCGACCTGGCGGCCCATGCGGCCGTTCTCGACCCGGCGGGCCCAGGTCAGGTCGGCGCGGTCGATGCGGCCCTGGCTGCCATCCTCCAGCCCGATGGTGGCGGCCTGGCGGTCGACCTCCAGCACCACGGCCAGGGTCCAGCCGTCGATCTGGGCCGGCCGGTCGATGCCGGTCAGGAAGCGCTGCCACACCGGCCGGTCGTCCTTCGGCGCGGCGGTCGGGGCGACCGCGGCCGCCGATGGCTGCTGCTGGTCCGGCAGGCGCACGCCCATTGCCGACAGCGCGCCGAGCAGCCGTCCCTGCTGTGCGGGGGGCTGGGCGGCCGGCTGGGCCGGCGCCTGGGCGGCCTCGGCCTGCGCCACGGCCTCGGCCGAGGCCGGCAGATCGAGCATGGCCGAGATGTTGGTGATCGGCCCGCGCCAGCCGCGGTTGCGGTCGAAGCGCTCGAGCCCGGCGCGCAGCGCCCGGTCGGCGAAGAGCTGCAGCCGCGGGTCGAGCGTGGTGCGCACCGCCAGCCCGCCGCGATAGAGCTGGTCGTTGCCGAAGGAGCGGCGCAGCGACCGGCGAACCTCCTCGGCGAAATAGGGGGCGTGCACGGTTTCCAGCGGCGCCTGGGCCCGCACCGCCAGCGGCTCGGCCTTGGCGGCGGCGGCCTGCTCGGCGGTGATGGCGCCGTCCTGGGCCATGCGGTCGAGCACGTAGTCGCGGCGGGTGCGCGCGGCCTCCGGCCGGGTGATCGGGTTGTAGTTGTTCGGCGCCTTCGGCAGCGCCGCGAGGAACGCCGCCTCGGACAGCGACAGCTCGGCCGGCGGCTTGCCGAAATAGCGGGCCGAGGCCGCGCCGACCCCGTAGGCGCCGCGGCCGAGATAGATCTCGTTGAGATACATCTCCAGGATCTGGTCCTTGGAGAAGTCGTGCTCGATCTCGAAGGCCAGGATCAGCTCGCGCAGCTTGCGCAGGGCGCTGACCTCGTTGGTCAGCAGCAGGTTCTTGGCCACCTGCTGGGTGATGGTCGAGCCGCCCTCGAGCCGGCGGCCGTGCCGCAGGTTCTTGATGTTGGCCACCATGGCGCGGGCCAGGCCGGACGGGTCGACGCCGTGATGGTGGCGGAAATTCTGGTCCTCGGCCGAGATGAAGGCCTGCACCAGATAGGGCGGCAGGGCGGACAGCGGCACCACCACCCGGTTCTCGACATAGTATTCGCGCAGCAGCGATCCGTCGGCGGCGTAGATCCGGGTGGTCTCGGGCGGCTGATAGGCGGCGAGCTGGCCGGCATCGGGCAGGTGCAGCTCGGGTCCGGCGGCGGTGGCCAGGAGCTTCAGCAGGACGGCGGCGACGGAAAAGCTGGCGGACATGCGGGCGGTTCAATGGTCCCAGGGCGTCTCTTACTAAACGTTCAACCGGCGAATCGGAAACGCCTTCTTCTGAACGAGGCCATGCGGCAGATGGGGGGCGGGCCGCGAGACACGTCCCTCCGCGCCCTTCCGGCGCCGCAGCCTGCGCCGCCATGCCGCTTCGCCGGCGGCCCCGCGCGTGGGATGATGGCGGCATGAAGACAATCGTCCTCCTGATGTCGATCGGCCTGCTCGGCTGGTGGCAGGTGGTCGTGCCGCTGCAGGTCATCGTCGCGGCCGCCGCCTTCGCCCGCGGCCGGTGGCGGCTGGCCGTGTTCAGCCTGGCCGCACTGGCCATGGCGGTGGCTGCGGTCGCGGCCGCGCGGGCGGTCGTCGATTGGCACCCGGACGGCTTCGGCCGGATCGGGGTCGTGCTGCCCAGTGGCCATTCGGCCCTGGTCGTCGTCGCGGTGACGACGGTGGCGGCGCTGGCCTGGCCGCGCTGGTCGCGGCGGCGCATCGCGGCAGCGGCGGCGCTGATCCTGGCCGTCGGCGGGGTCATGGCCGTGAGCGGTCATACGGTCGGGGACGTGCTGGTCGGCCTGGCGCTGGGCGGCGTCTCGGTCCTTGCCGCCGGGGGCGTCGCGCGGTTCCGCTGGCCGCGCCGGACGGCACCGGCCTGAGGACTCAGTAGTTCGGCCAGAGCCCCGGCGTGGCCAGCTCGATGACGTGGCCGTCGGGGTCGGCGAAATAAAGGCTGGTGCCGCCGCGCGGCCACGCCATCTCTCCGGTCAAATCGACACCGGCGTCCGTCAGCCGGGCGCGCCAGGCGTCGAGATCCGCGGCCGGCACGGCGAAGGCCATGTGCAGCCGCCCCGTGCCCTCGTGCCCGGGGATGGTGCCGGAGGATTCCACCACGTCCTCGGAGGTGGCGCCGGCCAGGAACAGCAGCAGCACGCCCTGGCGGCCGGCGTCCAGCGCCACCAGCCGCGGGCTGCGCAGCATCACGCGCAGGCCCAGCACCCCTTCGTAGAAGGCGGCGGCGCGATCCAGGTCGGCGACGTAGAGCGAGGTCTCGAGCAGCCCGTCGATGCGCGGCGCGGCGGTCATGGCGCCGTCAGGCGTCATCCGTGAGGCGGATCACCACGTCGACCCGGGCGATGCGGGTGCCGGCCGGCGCCTCGGGCAGGGCCGAGACCACCACCGCCTCGCCATGCACGTCGCGCAGCTCGCCCGTGGCCTCGTGGTAGAAGTGATGGTGGTCGCGGATGTTGGTGTCGAAATAGGAGCGGCCAGCCTCGACCACCACCTCGCGCAGCAGCCCGGCCTCGGTGAACTGGTGCAGGGTGTTGTAGACGGTCGCCAGCGCCATGGCCTGGCCGGCCGCCAGCGCCTCGCCGTGCAGCGCCTCGGCGGTGACGTGGCGGTCGCAGCCGTCGAACAGCAGCCGCGCCAGCGCCACGCGCTGGCGGGTCGGCCGCAGCCCGGCCTCGATCAGCCGGTCGATGGGGACGGTGTCGTGAGCGTCCGTCATTCTGGTCCTGCAATGATCCCCTTCGCACCATAATCTGTGCGGCTCCGGGGAACAACACCCCGGCGCCGGGGATCGATCCGCATCCTACATCATCTGGTAGTTCGGGCCGCCGCCGCCCTCCGGCACGGTCCAGACGATGTTCTGCTTCGGGTCCTTGATGTCGCAGGTCTTGCAGTGCACGCAGTTCTGCGCGTTGATCACGAAGCGCGGGTCGCTGCCGTCCTCGTTGCGCACCACCTCGTACACCCCGGCCGGGCAGTAGCGCTGCGCCGGCTCGTCGAACACCTTCAAGGTGTAGGCGATCGGGACCGACGGGTCCTTCAGCTTCAGATGCGACGGCTGGTTCTCCTCATGGTTGGTGTTCGACAGGAACACCGAGGAGAGGCGGTCGAAGGTGATCACCCCGTCCGGCTTCGGATAGTCGATCTTCTTCGACTGGGCGGCCGGTCGCAGCGTCTCGTTGTCCGCATGCTTGTGGTGCAGGGTCCAGGGCAGCTTGCCGCGGGTCCACAGCTCGAGGCCGGAATAGAGCGTGCCCAGGATGGTGCCCCAGCGGAAGGCCGGGCGGCAGTTGCGCACCACCGTCAGCTCCTGCCACAGCCAGCTCGCCTTCAGCCGCTCCGGATAGGCCGTCACCTCGTCATGGCCCTCGCGGCCCTCGGCCAGGGCGTCGAACACCGCCTCGGCGCAGACCATGCCGCTCTTCATCGCGGTGTGGTTGCCCTTGATCCGCGGCACGTTGACGAAGCCGGCGGAGCAGCCGATCAGGCAGCCGCCCGGGAAGGTCAGCTTCGGGATCGACTGCAGCCCGCCCTCGTTGATGGCGCGGCCGCCATAGGCCAGGCGCTTGCCGCCCTCCAGCGTGGGCCGGATCAGCGGGTGCGTCTTGAAGCGCTGGAACTCCTCGAAGGGCGACAGGTACGGGTTCTTGTAGTCCAGCGCGACGACATAGCCGATCGAGACCAGGTTCTCGCCGAAATGGTAGACCCAGCTGCCGCCATAGGTCTCGTTGTCCAGCGGCCAGCCGAAGCCGTGCTGCACCAGGCCGGGCCGGTGGTTCTCCGGCTTCACCTCCCACAGCTCCTTCACGCCCAGGCCGAAGGTCTGCGGGTCGCAGTCGGCGCGCAGGGCGAAGCGCTCCATCAGGATCTTGGCCAGCGACCCGCGCACGCCCTCGCCGATCAGCGTGTATTTGGCGTGCAGCTCCATGCCCGGCGTGTAGTTGCCGGTCGGCTGGCCGTCCTTGCCGATGCCCATGTCGCCGGTGGCCACGCCCTTGACCGAACCATCTTCGTGGTACAGCACCTCCGCCGCGGCGAAGCCGGGATAGATCTCGACCCCCAGCGCCTCGGCCTGCTGCGCCAGCCAGCGCGTCACCAAGCCCATGCTGACGATGTAGTTGCCGTGGTTGTGCAGCTCCTTCGGCAGGCCGAAATTGGGCAGGCGGAAGCTGCTGACGCTGGTGTAGTAGTGGAACTCGTCCTGCGCCACCGGCGTGTCCAGCGGCGCCCCCTTCTCCTTCCAGTCGGGGATCAGCTCGTTCAGGGCGCGCGGGTCCAGGACCGCGCCCGACAGGATGTGGGCGCCGACCTCCGACCCCTTCTCCAGCACGCAGACGCTGACCTCGCGCCCCGTCTCCGCCGCCTTCTGCTTCAGCCGGATCGCTGCCGCGAGGCCCGCCGGCCCCGCGCCCACGATCACGACGTCGTACTCCATCGATTCGCGTTCCATCGCGCGTTCCTGTCGTTTGGTTGGCGGCATGCTACAGAAATGCATCCCGGGAATCGAATGGCCGATCATGTCGCGCTGGCTTTGGCTCCGGTTGCGACGTGTCGGCCCAAGCGGACGCTGCGGCAGGTGTTGACAGGCCGGGCGGCGCGGCGGCTTCTAGCGCATGGACAGGATCAGCGAATCAGCCGTGCAGCCCGCCGAGATCATCGCCCTGCTGAGATGGTACCAGGACGCTGGCGTCGACGAGACGATCGGCGACGATCCGGGCGCGCTCGGGCGTCCTCGCAAGGCCGCGGCGCCGACGGCGGTCCAGATGGCGCCGGCGCCGCAGCCCGCCCCCGCCGCCCCGGCCCCCCAGGTCCGCGCGGTCGGCGCGGCCGCGGTGCTGCCGGGCAGCGACGCCGCCACCGGCGACGCCCGCCGCATCGCCGCCGGCTGCAGCACGCTGGAGGAGCTGGCGGCGGCGCTGGCCGCCTTCGACGGCTGCGGGCTGAAGGCCACCGCCACCCAGATGGTCTTCGCCGACGGCAACCCCGAAGCCGACATCATGATCGTCGGCGAGGCGCCGGGGGCGGAGGAGGACCGGCTTGGCAAGCCCTTCGTCGGCCAGTCCGGCAAGCTGCTGGACCGCATGCTGGCGGCGATCGGGCTCGACCGCACCACCGTCTACATCTCCAACATCGTCAACTGGCGGCCGCCCGGCAACCGCCAGCCGAACGCGGCGGAGATCGCGATCTCGCTGCCCTTCATCGAGCGCCACATCGCGCTGATGCAGCCGAAGATCCTGCTCTGCGCCGGCGGCACCTCGGCCGCCGCGCTGCTGGCGACGCGCGAGGGCATCACCCGCATCCATGGCCGCTGGTTCGACCGGTCCTTCCCGGACCTGCCGGCGCCGGTGCCGACCATGCCGATCTATCATCCCGCCTTCATCCTGCGGCAGCCCAGCATGAAGCGCGACGTCTGGCGCGACCTGCTGGTGCTGAAGCACCGGATGAAGGAGCTGGGCTGCGGCTTCGCGTCCGCCGGCTGACCGTCGTTTCACTTTTCCCGGCGCATCCCGTCGGCTAGCTTGGCCGCTTCGTTCGACCACCGCATTTGGGGGGACGCATGCCGGGCCGGATCGACGAGTCACGCCCGTTCATCGCCGTCAACATCGCGCTCCTGACCGTGTCCGACACGCGCACCGCCGCCGACGACAAGTCCGGCGACACGCTGGCCGAGCGCATCGCCGCGGCCGGCCATGCGGTGCGCGAGCGGCGCATCGTCAAGGACGACCAGGCGGCGATCGAGGCGCAGCTCAGGGCCTGGATCGCCGATTCGGAGATCGACGTGGTGGTCGCCACCGGCGGCACCGGCGTCACCGGCCGCGACGTGACGCCGGAGGCCTTCCACGCGGTCTACGAGAAGCACATCCCGGGATTCGGCGAGCTGTTCCGCTGGCTGTCCTACGACAAGATCGGCACCTCGACGATCCAGAGCCGGGCGACCGCGGGCGTCGCCGGCGGCACCTATCTGTTCGCGCTGCCGGGCTCTCCCTCCGCCTGCCGCGACGCCTGGGACCTGATCCTGAAGGACCAGCTCGACAACCGGTTCCGGCCCTGCAATTTCGTCGAGCTGATGCCGCGCCTCCGCGAGAAATGACCACGATGACTTCGCTTCTTCGCGCCGGCCGGCTGGCCGCCTTCGCCTGCCTTCTCGCCGTGGCCGCCTGCGCGGCGCCGGGCAACGGCCCCCGCTCCGCCGCTCCGGCCGCCAGCACCGTCGCCCAGCTGCCGCCGCTTCCGACCAGCGGCTGCGGCCTTCCCGCCGCGGAAGGGCGGCAGACGCTGAAGTTCCAGGGCGCGTCCTGGCGCTACATCGTCGACCTGCCGCCCGGCTACGACAAGTCGGTGCCCACCCGGCTGATCCTGGCCTTTCACGGCCGCACCGGCACGGCCGAGAAGGTGCGGACCTATTTCGACCTGGAAGGCCCGGCGGCGCGGCCGGCGATCGTGGTCTATCCCCAGGCGCAGGGCGGCTGGGGCGGCCGGGCGGACCGCGACATGGCCTATGTCGACACTCTCCTGGCCCGGCTGAAGGCGACGCTCTGCGTCGACCAGAACCAGATCTTCGCCGCCGGCCATTCCATGGGCGGCAGCTTCGTCAACGACCTGTCCTGCGGTCGCGCCGGGGTGTTCCGCGCCACCGCCGTGGTCGCCGGCGGCATCGGCAGCGTCCGCCCCTGCCGGGGTCAGGTGGCGGCGATCCTGCTGCACAACCCGAAGGACAACATGGTGCCCTACAGCCAGGGCATCGCCGAGCGCGACAAGCGGATCGCCCAGAACCGGCTGGCCGCCACCCCGGTCGACGCCAGCGCCACCTTCCGCTGCAAGCGCTGGGGCAAGGCCGACATCGCCGACCCGGTGGTGTTCTGCGACCTGCCGTCGACCATGAACGGCCGCCGGCCCTATTCGCATGGCTGGCCGGACGGCACCGGGCCGACCATCACCGGCTTCTTCGACCGGATCACCGACCAGCGGATTCAGTTGACAGAGCGGCCCCCGGCCCCTTAGGTGGGGGGCATGACGATCCGACTTCGCACGCTTCGACTTATCTGATCGGCGCCCCGAAGGGCGCTGAAACCGAAGCCGCTGCGACCTCTCTTCCGGATCCCCTCCATGACCCCCGACCGATCGTATCGACAGGCTTTCTCCCGCATTTCCCGGGACCTGCTGCGACTTATCACCGGCCGCTGAGCGGCGCATCGCGCGCCCGGCGGCCGTCTTCGCGCATCCGTGTCATGCGCCCGTCGTCAATTCGCCCTATCCTCATATGTCCGGCCGCCCGCCGGCCGGTGCGAGAGAGAAATCCGATGTCCGTGATGCAACCCAAATCCGGAATGCCGATCGAGAAGTACCGCCCGGTGCAGACCGTGGCGCTGACCGACCGGCAATGGCCGAACCGCGTCATCGACCGCGCCCCGGTCTGGTGCTCGGTCGACCTGCGCGACGGCAACCAGGCCCTGATCGAGCCGATGGGCACCGACCGCAAGCAGCGGATGTGGGACCTCCTGGTCCGCATGGGCTTCAAGGAGATCGAGGTCGGCTTCCCCGCCGCCTCGCAGACCGATTTCGACTTCGTCCGCCACCTGATCGATAACGATCTCATCCCCGACGGCGTCACCATCCAGGTGCTGACCCAGTCGCGGGAGGAGCTGATCCGCCGCACCTTCGACGCCATCCGCGGCGCCAAGCGGGCGATCGTCCATCTCTACAACTCGACCTCGACGCTGCAGCGCCGGGTGGTGTTCGGCCTCGACCGCGACGGCATCACCGAGATCGCGGTGCGCGGCACCAAGCTGATCAAGGATCTGGTGCCGACGGTGCCGGAGACCGAGATCGTGTTCCAGTACTCGCCCGAGAGCTTCACCGGCACCGAGCTGGACTATGCCCGCGACATCTGCGGCGCGGTGCTCGACGTCTGGCAGCCGACGCCAGAGAGGAAGGCGATCCTGAACCTGCCGGCGACGGTCGAGATGGCGACGCCGAACGTCTATGCCGACCAGATCGAGTGGTGCCACCGCAACTTCGCCCGGCGCGACAGCTTCGTGCTGTCGGTGCATCCGCACAACGACCGCGGCACCGGTATCGCCGCGACCGAGCTGGCGCTGATGGCCGGCGCCGACCGGGTCGAGGGCACGTTGTTCGGCAATGGCGAGCGCACCGGCAATGTCGACATCGTCACGCTGGGGCTGAACATGTTCACCCAGGGCGTCGACCCCGAGCTCGACCTGCACGATGTCGGCGAGATCGTCCGCACCGTCGAATACTGCAACCAGCTGCCGGTGCATCCGCGCCACCCCTATGGCGGCGAGCTGGTGTTCACCGCCTTCTCCGGCTCGCACCAGGACGCGATCAAGAAGGGCTTCGCGGCCATGGAGAAGAGCAACAGCGGGCTGTGGGAGGTGCCGTACCTGCCGATCGACCCGCAGGACATCGGCTGCAGCTACGAGGCCGTGATCCGGGTCAACAGCCAGTCCGGCAAGGGGGGCGTCGCCTATCTCCTGCTGACCGATCACGGCCTCGATTTGCCGCGCAAGCTGCAGGTGGAGTTCAGCCAGGTGATCCAGAAGCTGGCCGACGAGACCGGCAAGGAGATCTCGTCCAAGGTGATCTGGCAGGAGTTCGAGCAGGAGTACCTGGCCCCCGGCCGGGTCGAGGTGGTCGGCCACACCACCCTGCCGACCGGCCGCGGCGAGCGCCACATCGAGGCGCAGGTGAAGATCGACGGGGTGGAGAAGACGATCAAGGGCGAGGGCAACGGCCCGCTCAACGCCTTCGTCGACGCGCTGCGGCGCGAGATCGGGGCGGATGTCGACATCGTCGACTATCGCGAGCACGCGCTGCGCAGCGGTTCCGACTCCAGCGCCGCGACCTATGTCGAGGCGCGGGTCGGCGGCAGGACGCTGTTCGGCGTCGGCATCGACAGCAACATCGTCATGGCCTCGCTCAAGGCCGTGGCCAGTGCCGTGAATCGCGGAGCCCGCAAGGGCGCCGTGTAAGGCCCGGGCCTGCCGGGTCCGCGGCCGGCGGACCCGGATCGGGTCGCCGGGCATTGTGCGAGAACGCGACGGCAGCCCGCCGGCGCGGCGAACCGAGGAGGGGACCATGCCGCAGCTTCGACCCGATGACCTGTCCGCCGACGAGAAGGACGCGCTGGGGCGCATCCACCGCCACGAGCCCGGCGTCGCCGACCATGTCCGCCTGGCCCTGCAGGCCCGCGGCCTGATCGAGGAGCGGCAGGGCAAATGGGCGCTGACCAATGACGGCAGCGTGCTGCTCGCCAGCATCGGGCTGGGCAAGCTCGACACCTGACGGGCGGTTGCCGGGCTGGCCGGGCGGTCCTGTCAGGCCCGCCTGACCAGCTCCCGCATCGGTGCCGCCTCGACGCTGCCGGGGAAGACGACGCGGTCCAGCGCGTCTCCCGGCAGGCCGAGATGGTCGCGGAACACGCCCTTGACCACGGCGCGCAGATCCGTGGTCGGGGCCAAGTCGCGGCCCTGGTACAGCCTGTCCTGCGCCAGTCCCGGCCAGTCGGCCAGCACCCGGCCGCCATGCACCGCGCCGCCGGCCAGGAAGGCGACCGAGCCGGTGCCGTGGTCGGTGCCGCCGGAGCCGTTGGCCGCGGCAGTGCGGCCGAACTCCGTCACCGTCAGGATCGCGGTCTGCCCCCAGGCGTCGCCGAGCCCGCGGCGCAGCGCCTGCAGCGTCGCGGCATAGCCGGCGAGCAGCCGGTCCAGCCGCTTCACCTGCTGCACATGGGTGTCCCAGCCATACAGCTCCATCACCGCGATGCGCGAGCCGCCGGGATCGGCCAGGAACCGGCCGGCGGCCTCGGCCAGCTGCAGGTCGGCGCCCGCCGCGGCCCCGGCCATGGCGTTGCCGGCCATCGCGCCCTGGGCCGGCGTGGCCGGGCCCGCCGCGGAGGCGGATTGCACCATGCCCTGGATCTGCCGGCCGAAGGCGGTGGTGTCCAGGCCGGCGGCATAGGCCGCGTGCAGCGCCAGGTCGCGGTCGTACAGCCGGGCGACCAAGTCTGGGAAGCCGGGCGGCAGCCCGGCCGGCTTGTCCGGCAGCCAGGAGGTGACCGGCGTGGCGCCGCGCAGCACCAGCGGGACCTCCTCGGCGAAGGCGATGCCGAAGCGCCGGTCGGTGGCGCCGATCAGGCCCAGCGTGCGATTCAGCCAGCCGTCGCGGGTACCGTCCAGCCGCGCGGCCCCGGTCTCCAGCAGGTCCTGGCCGTCGAAATGCGACCGGTCGCGATAGGGCGAGGCCACGGCGTGCAGCGGCAGGAAGCTGCCCTCGGCGTACCAGTCCTTCAGCGGCGCCAGGCCGGGATGCAGGGCGAAGCGCCCGTCCAGGTCGACCATGCCGCCGTCCCGGCCGGGGTCGGGCGGCAGCAGGGCGCCGCGCAGCGCGCGCAGCTCCGGGTCGGCATAGGGCGGCATCGCCGCCAGCCCGTCCAGCGCGCCGCGCAGGATGATCAGGACGAAGCGCTGCTGGATCGGCGCCTTGGCCAGCAGCAGCCGAGCCGGCAGCACCGTCGCCGCGGCCGTGGCTGCCATTCCGCCGAGAAGATGGCGTCGGGTCAGGTCCATCCTCTCACCTCCTCTGGAATTCGGGGCTCAGCAGCGCCAGGGCCATGCCCTCGCGCTGGCTCGGCGCGCCGCGCAGCACGTCCCTGGTCTGCTCCGACAGGGTCGGGCCCAGCAGCGCCTCGGCGAAGGGCAGGGGCGACTGGTCGGCGACGAGGCGCGGGATCACCTGATAGCTCCATTCGATCCGCTCCATCACCAGCTCCGGCGCCAGCCAGTCCGATTCCCGGTCCGGCCAGCCCTGCGGCGACGGCGCGTCATAGATCTTCTGCCCCAGCCGGCGGGCCCAGTTCACCGCGGCCGGCCCGGCCTCGGCGAGGTCGAAGCCGCGCGCGGCCGAGACCACGAGGTCGAGCGGCGACTTGAACTTGCGCCGTTCCGGCCGCCAAGCCTCCGGGCTGTCGATCAGCGCCTCGGACACCGCGGCCAGGTCGCCGCCGGTATCGCGGAAGGTCTTGGCCAGCCGGTCGACTGCGTCCTGCGGCGGGTCGTCGGCGATGAAGTGGCGGGCCAGCTGCGTGGCGATGTGCCGGGCGGTCGACGGATGCGCGGCCAGGGCGTCCAGCGCCGCCTCGCCCTCGGCCTCGCCGGCCTCGGGGTAGGTCCTGCCCAGGAAGGTCTTCGGCCCGGGCTCGTGGCCGGTCGGGCGGAAGGCGAAGACGGTGCCGGGCGGGTCCTTGGCCCGGCCGGGCGTCCAGCCGGTCAGGATCATCGCCAGGGCCCGCACGTCGGCCTGGGTGTAGCCGCCGTCGACGCCCAGCGTGTGCAGCTCCATCAGCTCCCGCCCCAGATTCTCGTTCAGCCCGACGCCGGCCTTCTGCCCGTATTTCGAGTTCGGGCCGATCGAGCGGACATTGTCGAGATAGAACAGCATCGCCGGGTGATGCACCACCGCGCCCAGCAGGTCGCGGAACCTGCCGGTCGCGAAGGGGCGGATCGCCTCGGCCTCATAGGCGCCGGCGAAGGGCATGACATAGGTCTGGGCGTAGGCGACGGTGAAGTGGTTGGTCCAGAACTTGACCAGCCGTTCGCGGAACGGTGTGTCGCTGGCGATCGCCGACTGGATATGCGCCGCACGGTCACGGTCGCGCAGCGCCCGGGCCTCCTCCTGGGGCGGCTTGCGGCTCTCCTCGTCGGGCGCCGACTGGACCGCGATCAGGACGTCCAGCGCGGCCCGGGTCATCGGCATGTCGCCCGCCGGCGCCACGGGCTGGCGGATCTGCGCCCGCAGCCAGTCCCAGGGGTTGTCGGCAAGGGTCTCGAGCTGTCCCGGCCGGGCGCCAAACCCGAATCGATTGGCGGCGATGGCCGCCTCGACGAGAGACATGGTTCTCCGTCTCCGCTCTCGGACGATCGGCCCCCTTCGCCTCCTGCACGGCGGGGCGGCGGGATTCCGTCGGCCGGCGTCGCGCCGGTGGGAGCGCGCCGCCGTTGCGTCCGGTTCACTGACGTGCTCCTTAGCGTAAGGGCTGATCCGCAGCAGGGCGAGGGTGTCGGGCGATGGGGACGGTTGGTCGCAGGACGCGGGACGCACGCATCGAGACCGAAGGCGCGGCGGCGGCGGACCGGCTGCGCCTGCTCAAGGCGCTGGAGAAGAAGATCCTCTGGCTGTCCGCCTGGACGATCCACAACGCCAATCATCTCCGGCCCAACCCGGACGGGCTGAAGGTCGGCGGCCACCAGGCCTCGTCGGCCTCGCTGGTCACGCTGATGACCGCGCTCTATCTCGACGTGCTGCGGCCGCAGGACCGGGTGGCTGTGAAGCCGCATGCCAGCCCGGTGTTCCACGCCATCCAGTACCTGCTGGGCCAGCAGACGCGCGAGAATCTCGAGAATTTCCGCTCGCTCGGCGGGGCCCAGTCCTACCCGTCGCGGACCAAGGATGCCGACGACGTCGACTTCTCCACCGGCTCGGTCGGGCTCGGCGTCGCCATGACGCTGTTCGCCTCGATCGCCCAGGACTATGTCGCGCTCAAGGAGTGGGGCCGCGGGGCCAAGGCCGGCGGCCGCATGGTGGCCCTGCTGGGCGACGCCGAGCTCGATGAAGGCAACATCTACGAGGCCCTGCTGGAGGGCTGGAAGCACGACGTCCGCAACGTCTGGTGGGTGATCGACTACAACCGCCAGAGCCTGGATTCGATCGTCACCGAGCGCCTGTTCGCCCGCATCGACAAGCTGTTCGAGAACATGGGCTGGCGGGTGGTGACGCTGAAATACGGCCGGCTGCTGGAGGCCGCGTTCCGCCGCCCGGGCGGCGAGGCGCTGCGGCGCTGGATCGACGAATGCCCGAACCCGCTCTACTCCGCCCTGGTCTATCAGGGCGGGGCGTCCTGGCGCCGCCAGCTGCTGGCCGATATCGGCGGCGAGGCGGGCATCCCCGAGCTGCTGGCCGACCATGACGACGACGCCCTGGCCGCGCTGATGACCAACCTCGCCGGCCACGACATGGACACGGTGCTGGCGGCGTTCCACGGCATCGCCGACGACGTGCCGACGGTGTTCATCGCCTACACCATCAAGGGCTTCGGCCTGCCCTTCGCCGGGCACAAGGACAACCATGCCGGGCTGATGAACCCGGAGCAGATGGCCGCCTTCCAGGCCGGCCAGGGCGTGCCCGAGGGGCGGGAGTGGGAACCCTTCGCCGGCATCGACGACCTGGCCGACGAGCTGCGCGCCTTCCTCGCCGCCGTGCCCTTCGCGGCCGAGGGGCGCCGGCGCTACACCGCCGCCCGCATCCCGGTGCCGGCCGCGCTCGACGTCGCCCTGGCCGAGACCATGTCGACCCAGGAGGGCTTCGGCCGGATCATGGGCGAGCTGGCCAAGCGCGAGGATGCGCTGGCCGAGCGCGTGGTCACCACCTCGCCCGACGTCACCGTCTCGACCAATCTCGGCGGCTGGGTGAACCGCCGTGGCATCTTCGACCGGCATGTCCGCGCCGACGTGTTCAAGGAGCAGAAGGTGGTCTCGGCCCAGCGCTGGGGCATGTCGCCGGACGGCCAGCATGTCGAGCTGGGCATCGCCGAGAACAACCTGTTCATCAACCTCGCCGCGCTGGGCCTGACCCATTCGCTGTTCGGCGAGCGGCTGCTGCCGGTCGGCACCCTGTACGACCCGTTCATCGCCCGCGGCCTCGATGCGCTGAACTACGCCTGCTACCAGGATGCCCGCTTCATGCTGGTGGCGACGCCGTCCGGCCTGACCCTGGCGCCGGAAGGCGGGGCGCACCAGTCGATCGGCACGCCCTTGATCGGCATGGCCCAGGACGGCCTGGCCAGCTTCGAGCCCGCCTATGTCGACGAGCTGGCGGCGATCATGGCCTGGGGCTTCGACTACATGCAGCGCGACACGTCGGACCCGAAGGCCAGCGACTGGGTGCGCGACCATGACGGCGGCTCGGTCTACCTCCGTCTGTCGACCCGGCCGCTGGAGCAGCCCCGGCGCGACATGACCGAGGATTTGCGCCAGGCCATCATCGCCGGCGGCTACTGGCTGCGCCAGCCGGCGCCCGGCGCGTCGCTGGCCATCGCCTATACCGGGGCCGTGGCGCCGGAGGCGATCGCCGCTTTCGAGCAGGTGCTGGAGGACATCCCTGGCGCCGGCCTGCTGGCGGTGACCTCGGCCGACCGGCTGAATGCCGGCTGGCATGCCGAGCTGGCGGCGGTGCGCGCCGGCCATGCGGTCGAGCCCTGCCTGGCCCGGCAGCTGCTGGCGCCGCTGGCGTCGGACGCGGCGCTGGTCACGGTGCTGGACGGACATCCGGCGACCCTGTCCTGGCTCGGCGGCGTGCACGGCCACCGGGTCAAGCCGCTGGGCGTCGAGCATTTCGGCCAGTCCGGCACCATCCCGCAGCTCTACCGCAAATACGGGATCGACGCCGACGCCATCCTCGACGCCTGCGCCGCGGCCCTGCTGGGGCGGTGACCTTCTAGGTCTCCACCTCCACCCGGCCCAGCGCCTCGATCTCGATCGCGATTCGGGCGCCGGGGCCGGGCCATTGGGTCTGCACCAGGCTGCCCAGCAGCACGATCTCGCCGGCGACCAAGCCCCGGCCGCGACGGGCCAGGGTCCCGGCCAACCAGGCCAGGGCGTTCAGCGGATGGCCCAGCACGTCGCGGCCATGGCCGTGTCCGGCCTCGGCGCCGTCGACCCACATGCGGCCGGACAGGGCGGCCAGATCCAGGCTGCGCCAGTCCGCGACCGGCGGTCCCAGCACGCAGCCGGCCTGGAAGAAGTCGTCGGCCAGCAAAGTCGGCGCGCCCAAAGCGGCGAAATCGGCATAGCGGTCGTCGACCACCTCGATCGCTGGCAGCACCGATTCCACCGCCGCTTCCAGCGCGTCGCGGCCGTGCTCACCCGGCGGCAGGTCGCGGCCGATGCGGACCGCGATCTCGCATTCGACGCCGACCCGGGGATGCGCTGCCGCCGGGAAACGGCCGGGGCTCTCCTGGACATTCGCCTGGAAGATGCCGCCCTCGCAGGGCTCCGGGATGCCGAGAAAACGCGGCATCACCGGGGTGGTGCAGCCGATCTTCCAGCCGGCCCGCGGCCCCAGCCGGGCCGACAGTCGCTCATGCACCGCATCCTGCAGCCGGCGCGCGGCGGCGAGGTCCGGCGGGCGCAGCGCCTCCGGCAGGCCGGGGAAGGCGCCGGGCCGCAGCCGGTGGCCGGCCAGGACCCCGGCGGCAGAATGGCGATCGATTGCCATCGCGCACTCCATTGGTAGGGCTTTTATCCTCTGCTACGTTCATTCGTCGGACAAGCGGAGGATGCCATGGCCGGGGTGCTGCTCGTCACCGGCGCCGGACGGGGAATCGGCGCCGCCATCGCCCGGCTGGGCGCGGCCCGGGGCTGGCGCGTCGCGGTCAATTACGGCCGGTCGCGCGCGGCGGCGGAGGCGCTGGTGACGGAGATCGCGGCGGCGGGCGGCGAGGCCGCTGCCTTCGCCGCCGATGTCGGCGACAGCGCCGCGGTGGCGACGATGTTCGCGGACATCGACCGGGCGCTCGGCCCGGTCACGGCCCTGGTCAACAACGCCGGGGTGATCGGCCCGGTGACCCGGGTCGACGGGATGGACGACCCGCAGGGGCTGGCGGCGCTCTACGCCACCAACGTCTTCAGCATGTTCTACTGCAGCCGCGAGGCGATCCGCCGGATGTCGCGGCGCCGGGGCGGGCCGGGCGGCGTGATCGTCAACATCTCCTCGGTCGCGGCGCGGCACGGCGGGCTGCCGCAGGAGGTCGCCTACGCCTCGTCCAAGGGGGCGGTCGATTCCTTCACCACCGGCCTGGCGCGCGAGGTGTCGGCCGACGGCATCCGCGTCGTCGGCCTGCGTCCCGGCCTGACCGACACCGACATCAACGACGATCATGTCGGCGGCAAATCGGTGCTCGGCGCTGTCGCGCCGACCATCCCGATCGGCCGCATCGGCCGGCCGGAGGAGATCGCCGAGGCCGTGCTGTTCCTCTTGTCCGACGCCGCTTCGTACATGACGGCGACCACGATCGACGTGTCGGGGGGGCGCTGACCTCCCCTTATTTTTGTCAAATCATTGCAACGCGGGAGATTTCGGCGACAATGGCCCAGGATCCAAAGAAGGTCGAAGACCGCGGCATGAAGAAAAACGGTTATCCTTCCGCCGGCCTGCACGGCCGGGTGGTCCACGATATCGGAGCCCGGATCGTCACCGGGCAGATCCCTCCCGGAGACACATTGCCGAGCGAAGGCGAACTGGCCGAGACATACGGCGCCAGCCGCTCCGCTATCCGCGAGGCGGTGAAGGTGCTGGCCGCCAAGGGTCTGGTCGAGCCGCGGCGCCGCTCCGGCACCCGGGTACGGCCGCGCGAGGCCTGGAACCTGCTGGACCCCGACATCCTCGGCTGGCATTCGCCCGAGGCGCTGATCCCGAGCTTCCGCCGCGACCTGGTCGAGCTGCGCTGGGCGATCGAGCCGGCGGCGGCGGAGCTGGCGGCCCGCCGGTCGCAGCCCGAGGACCGGGCGCTGATCCAGGAGGCGCTCGACGAGATGGAGAGGGCCGGGGAGGATCCGAACGCCTTCTACCGCGCCGATGTCCGCTTCCACCTCGCCGTTTTCGCCGCCAGCCGCAACGCGCTGATCGAGCGGCTGAGCACCATCCTCGGGCCGCTGCTGACCATGAGCTTCCAGGCCCAGGCGCGGCGCAACCGGGCCTTCCCGCTGGCGGTCGGCGACCATCGCGCGGTCTATGAGGGCATCGCCGCCGGCGACGCCCGGGCGGCGCGCAAGGCGATGCAGTTCATCATGAACCAGAGCGCCCGCGAGCTGGAGGCGGCGAGCCCGGAGACGGCCATCGCCGCGGATGCCCCGGCCTGACCGGGGCGGGCGGCGCGGGTTGCCAGCGCCGCATTCCTCCGCGACAATTCCGGCCCACCGGGCGCTGCCCTGCGCCGCGCCCGGACCATAACAATCACATCATCGCTTGACCGACCCAGGGGGAGACGCATGACCAAGCTGCACGGCCTGTTCCGACGAACCGTTCTGCTCGCGGGCCTGACGGCCTGCTTCGCGCTGCCGGCCGGCATGGCCTCGGCGGCCGATGCCTTCCCGTCCCGGCCGGTGACGCTGGTGGTGCCGTTCGCGGCCGGCGGCTCGACCGACCTGATCGCCCGCATCATCGCCGAGAAGATGACCGAGGATCTCGGCCAGACCGTGATCGTCGAGAACAAGGCCGGCGCCGGCGGCAACATCGGCGCCGACGCCGTCGCCAAGGCCGATCCGGACGGCTACACCATCCTGATGGGCACGATCGCGACCCATGCGCTGAACCCCGCGGTCATGAAGCAGATGCCCTACGACCCGGTGAAGGATTTCGCGCCGGTGTCGCTGCTGGTGCTGGTGCCGAACGTGCTCGAGGTGAACCCCGAGCTGCCGGTGAAGTCGGTGCAGGAGCTGATCGCGCTGCTGAAGTCCAAGCCGGGCGAGTACAGCTACGCCTCCTCCGGCATCGGCACGCCGCTGCACCTGTCGGGCGAGCTGTTCAAGAGCCTCGCCGGCGTCGACATGGTGCACGTCCCCTATCGCGGCGCCGGGCCGGCGCTGAACGACGTGGTGGCGGGCCAGGTGCCGATCATGTTCGACAACCTGCCGTCCTCCACCTCCTTCATCAAGGCCGGGACCCTGCGGCCGCTGGCGATCACCACCAAGACCCGCTCGCCCAGCTTCCCCGACCTGCCGACGATGGAGGAGGCGGGAGTGCCGGGCTACGAGACCTACACCTGGAACGCGCTGTTCGCCCCGGCCGGCACGCCGCAGGCGGTGGTCGACCGGCTGAACGCCGCGGCGGTCAAGGCGGTGAAGGACCCGGCGCTGCAGCCGCGCCTGGCCGAGCTCAGCGCCAGCGTCGTCGGCTCCAGCCCGGACGAGCTGGCCAAGCACGTGACGTCGGAGCTGGCGAAATGGGCCCCGATCGTCGAGGCCTCCGGCGCCGCCGATTCTCAATAAGCACCCGACAGGAGCTCCGCCGATGCCGATCGATACCCGACGCCTGGGGCGCACCGATGTCGAGGTGACCACGCTCGGCTTCGGTACGGCGGCGCTCGGCGAGCTCTTCGTCAAGGTGCCGGAGCCGCAGGCCCATGCGACGCTGCAGGCGGCCTGGGACGCCGGCATCCGCTATTTCGACACCGCCCCCTGGTATGGGCTGGGCCTGGCCGAGCACCGGCTGGGCAGCTTCCTGCACGGCCAGCCGCGCGGCGACTTCCGCGTCTCCACCAAGGTCGGGCGCTGGCTCAAGCCGTCGCCCGACCCGGAGACCTTCCACTCCGAGAAATGGGCCGGCGGCCTGCCCTTCGACGTCGTCTTCGACTACGGCTATGACGGCATCATGCGGGCGGTGGAGCAGATCTGGATGCGGCTGACCCTGCCGCGGATCGACCTGCTGCTGATCCACGACCTCGACCTGCCGCACCACAAGACCGACGCCCGGGTGCGGGCCCATCTCGACCGGCTCTCCGCCTCCGGCTGGCGGGCGCTGGAGCAGCTGAAATCCTCCGGCGTGGTCGGCGCGGTCGGCGCCGGCATCAACGTCATGGGCATGATCCCGCGGCTGCTCGACGCCGCCGATCTCGACGCCTTCCTGGTGGCGATGCCCTACACGCTGATGGACCAGGAGCCGCTGGCGGAGGAGTTCCCGCTGTGCCAGCGGCACGGCGCCGGCATCGTCATCGGCGGCGTCTTCGCCTCCGGCCTCCTCGCCACCGGGCCGGTCGCGGGCGCCAAGTACAACTATCGCGACGCGACGCCGGAGGAGCTGGAGCGCTGCCGCAAGATCGAGCGGGTCTGCGCCGCGCATAACGTGCCGCTGGCGGCGGCGGCGCTGCAGTTCCCGCTCGGCCATCCCAGCGTCGCCTCGGTGATCCCGGGCGCGCTGTCGCCCGACCAGGTCACGCGCAACGTCGAGAATTTCCGCTACCCCATTCCCGCCGGGCTGTGGTCGGATCTGAAATCCGAAAGCTTGATTCGCGCCGACGCGCCGACGCCCTGACCCGGGACCGGCTGCGAGCCGGGAAGGGGTTGTGGTAATGCGGGTGGCATCGATCGGCGAGTGCATGATCGAGATCGCGGTGAAGCCGGGCGGCGACGCCCAGCTCTCCAGCGGCGGGGACACGCTGAACACCGCGGTGTACCTGGCCCGCCAGGGCGTCGCGGTCGACTACGTCACCGCGCTGGGCGACGATCCGTACAGCGACGAGATGCTGGCCCGTTGGCAGGCGGAAGGGGTGGGGACCGGGCTGGTGCCGCGCCTGCCCGGCCGGGTGCCCGGACTCTACATGATCCGCACCGACGATCGGGGCGAGCGGACCTTCCACTACTGGCGCGACCGGGCGCCCGCGCGGGAGGTCTTCGAGTTGCCAGGTGCTGGCGAACTGGCCCAGACGCTGGCCGGCTACGGCCTGCTCTATTTCTCCGGCATCACCCTGTCGCTCTACAGCGATGGCGGCCGCGACACCTTCCACGCGGCGCTGTCGGCGGCCAAGGCGAAGGGCGCGCGCATCGTCTTCGACGGCAACTACCGGCCGCGCGGCTGGCCCGACAAGGCCAAGGCCCAGGCCGTGTTCGCCCGGTTCCTGGCGCTCGCCACCCATGCCCTGCCGACCTTCGACGACGAGCAGGCGCTGTTCGGCGACGCTGACCCGCAGGCGACCATCGCCCGGCTGCGCGGCTATGGCGTCGGCGAGATCGCGGTGAAATGCGGCGGCGAAGGCTGCCACATCGCCACGGCCGAAGGCGTGACGCATGTGCCGGTGCCGCAGGTGGTGACGCCGGTCGACACCACCGCGGCCGGCGACAGCTTCAACGCCGGCTACCTGGCCGGCCGCTTCGCCGGGCTGGACCCGGCGGCCTCGGCCCTGCGCGGCCATCGTCTGGCCGCAGCGGTGATCGGCCATCGCGGCGCGGTGGTGCCGCGCGACGCCATGCCGGATTTTGCGGGCGGCCCTGCCTGATCCGAGGCGGATGACTCTCATCTGTCATCCACAATTTGCTAAGGTGCCGGCGCAACCCGAACGCCCGGCCCTTCACACCTGACCGATCGAGACCTGTCATGACCGTCGACGCCATCATCGCCCGCGCCCCGATCATCCCCGTGCTGACCGTCGAGACGGTGGAGGCGGCGGTGCCGCTGGCCCGTGCCCTGGTCGAGGGCGGCCTGCCGGTGCTGGAGGTGACGCTGCGCACCAAGGCCGCGATCGACGTCATCGCCGCCATGGCGGCGGAGGTGCCGGAGGCGATCGTCGGCGCCGGCACGGTGCTGAACCCGGCCGACCTCGACGCCTCGCGCCGCGCCGGCGCCGTGTTCGGCGTCAGCCCCGGCCTGACCCCGGATCTGGCGCGGGCGGCGGAGGGCTTTCCGTTCCTGCCAGGCGCGGTGACGCCGTCGGAGATCATGGCCGCGCGCGACCTCGGCTACGGCGTGCTCAAGTTCTTCCCGGCCGAGATCTACGGCGGGCAGTCGGCGCTGTCGGCCCTGGCCGGCCCCTTCGCCGGCATGCGCTTCTGCCCGACCGGCGGCGTCCGCGAATCCAACCTGCGGGCCTATCTGGCGCTGCCGAACGTCGCGGTGGTCGGCGGCACCTGGATCGCCGGCAAGTCCGAGGTGGCGGCCGGCGACTGGGCCGCAGTCACCGCCCGCGCCCGCCGCGCCGTGGCGATCGCCCGCGGCGAGGAGGAGGCGTGACAGAGGCGCCCGCCGTCACGCTGCGGGCAAGCCGGATCGAGGACGCGGGCGGCATAACCGAACTGCACAGCCAGCCGCGTTTCCGCTGGGGCACGCTGCGCCCGCCTTTCCCGTCCATGGAGGCCGTGCGGAAATGGCTGGCCGACCGGTCGCCGGACGACGTGCACATCGTCGCCGAGGCGGATGGCCGGATCATCGGCGATGCCGGGCTGCACCGCGGCAAGGGCCGCCGGGCCCATGCCGCCGTGATCGGCATGGGCGTGCATGACGACTTCGCCGGCGGCGGCGTCGGCACCGCGCTGATGGCTGCGCTGATCGACGCCGCCGACAACTGGCTGGACCTGAAACGGCTGGAGCTGACGGTCTGGACCGACAACGCGCCGGCCCTGGCCCTCTACTGCAAATTCGGCTTCGTCGAGGAAGGCGTGATGCGCGCCTACGCCTATCGCGACGGCGCCTATGTCGACGCCCTGGCCATGGCAAGGCTCAGGGGGATTGGATAGGGGGCGCTGCGGAGGGGGACTACGCAATGAGCGAAGACCGGAAGCCGGCCACGTGGAGGGTCGTCCTCGCGTATATTCTTGATTTCTTTACAGTGTTTTTCGGACTTGGCTATCTCATCGGATGGCTGACGGGCCAGTTGACCGACAACGGCTTCCAGCTGCACGGCTTTCCCGCCTTCGTGCTGTTTGCGCTGATGATCGCCTATTTCGTCGTCTGCCACCGCTATCTCCGCGGGACGCTTTGGCGCCATATCCTGGGCGCGCCGCGACCGCGGACGGCATAGCAGGCAGGGCCGGGTTCACCCTCAGTGAACCCGGCTGCGCGGAGACTCAATGCGCCGAGGCGGTGAAGCTGGGCTCGGCCAGGCCGCTCTGCTTCAGCTGGTCGACGATCTGGGCCTTCAGCCGCGCCAGCCCGGCCTCGTCGCCGCTCTCGGCGCGGGCCACCAGCACGTCCTGGGTGTTCGAGGCGCGCAAGAGCCACCAGCCGTCCGGCGTGGTCACCCGGGCGCCGTCGATGTCGTTCACATCGGCGCCGGCCTGGCGCAGCCGGGCCATCACCTCGTCGATCACCGCGAACTTCCGGCTCTCGTCGACCTGGAACCGCACCTCGGGGGTCGAGACGGTGCTGGGGAAGGTGTCGCGTAGCGCCGCCAGCGTGCCGCCGCTGCGGCTGACCTGGGCCACCAGACGCACGCCGCAATAGAGAGCGTCGTCGAAGCCGTACCACTTGTCGGCGAAGAAGATGTGGCCCGACATCTCGCCGGCCAGCGGCGACTTCACCTCGGCCATCTTCGCCTTGATCAGGGAATGGCCGGTCTTCCACATCAGGGGATTGCCGCCCAGCTTCGCGATCGCGTCGAACACGGTCTTGCTGGTCTTGACGTCGGCGATCACGGTGCCGCCGGGGTGCCGCGGCAGCACGTCGATGGCGTAGACCGCCACCAGCATGTCGCCCGGGATGATCCGGCCCTGGCCGTCGATCGCGCCGATGCGGTCGGCGTCGCCGTCGAAGGCGATGCCCAGGTCGGCCCCGACCTCGGCCACCTTGGCCTGCAGCGCCACCAGGTTGTCCGGGATGGTCGGGTCCGGATGATGGTTCGGGAAGCGGCCGTCGATCTCGTCGAACAGCAGGATGTGCTTGCCCGGCAGCGTCGCGGTCAGGCGCCGCAGCACCTCGCCGGCGGCGCCGTTGCCGTTGTCCCAGACCACGGTCAGGTCGCGGGTGCCGTCATAGTCGCGCCGCAGCCGCTCGACATAGAGGTCGCGCAGGTCGAGATCGCTGACCTTGCCGTCGCCCGTCTCCAGGTCGCCGGCGGCGGCGATGCGGCCGATCTCCAGGATCTGGTCGCCATAGACCGCGCCCGAGCGCAGCACCATCTTGATGCCGTTGTAGTCGGGCGGGTTGTGCGACCCGGTGACCATCACCCCGGCATCGGCGTCCAGGTGCTTCTGGGCGAAGTACAGCATCGGCGTCGGCCCCAGCCCGACCCGCACGACCTCGAGCCCGGTCGAGGCCAGGCCCTGGACCAGCGCCGCCTCCAGCTCCACCGAGCTCAGCCGGCCGTCATAGCCGACCACCACCTGCCGGCCGCCCTTGCGCTTGACGATGGTGCCGAAGGCCGCGCCCACCGCCCGGTAATCGGCGGCGTTCAGCGTCTTTCCGATGACGCCGCGGATGTCGTATTCGCGCAGGACGGTGGGATGGAAGCTGTGGGTCATGATCGGGGGACGGTCCTTGAAGAGTTTCAGCCGGCCGAGCCCGGGATCGGGCGGCCGATGCTGTGATAGCGGAAGCCGGCCGCCTGCATGTCGGCCGGCTTGTAGACGTTGCGCAGGTCGACGAAGACCGGGCCACCCATCAGCGTGACCATCCGCGCCGGGTCGAGGGCGCGGAACTCGTTCCATTCGGTCAGCACCACCACGCCATCGGCGCCGCGCAGCGCCTCATAGGCGCCGGTCGCGTAGTCGATGTCGCTCAGCAGCTTGCGCGCCTCCTTCATCGCCGCCGGGTCGTAGGCGCGGATCCGGGCCCCGGCCTTCTGCAGCGCCGGCACCACCGTCAGGCTCGGGGCGTCGCGCATGTCGTCGGTGTTCTGCTTGAAGGCGAGGCCCAGCACGGCGATGGTCTTGCCGGCGACGCTGCCGCCGAAGGCGGCGATCACCCGCTCCGCCATCTCGATCTTGCGGGCGTCGTTGACCTCGATGACGGTCTCGATCAGGCGCTGCGGCGCCCCGGCCTCGCGTGCGTTCTGAACGAAGGCCGCCGTGTCCTTGGGGAAGCAGGAACCGCCATAGCCCGGGCCGGGATGCAGGAACTTCGGCCCGATGCGGTTGTCCAGGCCGAGCGAGCGGGCGACGTCATGGACGTTGGCGCCGACCTGCTCGCACAGGTTGGCGACCTCGTTGATGAAGGTCACCTTCATCGCCAGGAAGCTGTTGGCGGCGTATTTGATCAGCTCCGCCGTCTCCAGTGCCGTGGTCACGATCGGCCGCTCGATCAGGTACAGCGGCCGGTAGACGTCGGACAGGACCTTGCCGGCGCGCTCGCTTTCGGCGCCGATGATCACGCGGTCCGGCAGCATGAAGTCGCCGATCGCCGAGCCCTCGCGCAGGAACTCGGGGTTGGAGGCGATGTCGAAATCGGCGTCCGGCCGGGCCCTGCGGATCGCCTCGGCGACCTTGCGGCCGGTACCGACCGGCACCGTCGACTTGGTGACGACGACGGCGTAGCCGGTCAGCGCCCGGGCGATCTCCTCGGCCGCGGCGAAGACAGAGGACAGGTCGGCATGGCCGTTGCCGTGCCGGCTCGGCGTGCCGACGGCGATGAACACCGCATCGACGCCGTCGACCGCCGCCGCCAGATCGGTGGTGAAGGACAGGCGGCCGGCGGCCGCGTTCTTCGCCACCAGCACATCGAGGCCCGGCTCATAGATCGGCATCTCGCTGCGCTTCAGCTGCTCGATCCGGCCGGCATCCTTGTCGACGCAGACGACGTCGTGGCCGAACTCCGAGAAGCAGGCGCCGGAGACGAGACCGACATAGCCGCTTCCGATCATCGCGATGCGCATGGGCGCACCATCTCCCTAGTTCCGCCGGCTGACCTCAGCCGGCCGGGTCACAGATAGCGGGCGACGGCCTCGCGCAGCGCGGCGGACAGGTCCGGCCGGTCCAGCCCGTAGGCCAGGTTGGCGGCGATGAAGCCGACCTTGTCGCCGCAATCGAAGCGGTCGCCCTCGAAGCGAACGCCGTGGAAGGGCTGGCTGCCGATCAGCCGGGCCATCGCGTCGGTCAGCTGGATCTCGCCGCCCGCGCCGCGCTCCTGCCGGTCGAGATGGCTGAACACCTCCGGCTGCAGGATGTAGCGGCCGACGACCGAGAGGTCGGACGGGGCGTCCTCCGGCTTCGGCTTCTCGACCAAGCCGGTGACCTCGGCCACCGTGCCGTCGTCCTGGCCGATGGCGAGGATGCCGTAGCGCGAGGTCAGCTCCTTCGGCACCTCGCGCACCGCGATCAGGTTGCCGCCATGGGCGCCGTAGGCCTGCACCATCTGCGCCAGCAGCGGGGTCCGGCACTTGAAGATCTCGTCCGGCAGCAGCACGGCGAAAGGCCGGTTGCCGACCAGGTGGCGGGCGCACCATACGGCGTGGCCGAGGCCCAGCGGCTGGGCCTGGCGGACGAAGCTGAACTGGCCGGGCGGCAGCTCGGCGTCGCGCGCGGCCTTCAGCTGCTCCGCCTTCTTGCGGGCTTCCAGCGTGGCGTAGAGCTCGGCGTTCTCGTCGAAATGGTCCTCCAGCGCGGTCTTGCCGCGGCTGGAGACGAAGACGAACTCCTCGATCCCGGCGGCTTTGGCCTCTTCGACGGCATATTGCAGCACGGGCTTGTCGACGACGCAGAGCATCTCCTTCGGCACCGCCTTGGTGGCGGGCAGCGACCGGGTACCGAGGCCTGCGACGGGGAAGACGGCGACCTTGACGGGCTCAGACATGAATGCCTTCTCTGAAACTCGGGACACCCGCTATGAACAACTCATATCCCGCCTTGTGCCACAGAGCGGGACGAAAAGAAAATCGGGTGGAGCCGGGGTCCGTTCCGGCCGGCCTCGGGGCGGCCCGGGGCGGTGACGGAACCGGGCCGGGCGATCACCGCTACGGCAGGACGAGAGGCGCCAGATACTGCCGGATATTGGCCTCGAACTGCCGGTCGAACTCGTTCATCCCGTCCTGCAGCAGGCCGGCCTCGGCGCGGGTCTGGTCGGCGACGCTGGAGCCGTCGGTCACGGTGGTCGACCGCTCGACCCGGACATCGGTGTAGCCGCCGGTGTAGCTGCCGACCGGGCCGACCTCCAGACGGGCCGCCAGCCGCAGGGTCAGCCTCTGCGAGGGCTGGTCGTTGAAGATCGAGGTCAGCCCGCCCTGGGTCGCCAGCTGCTCCCGGGTCAGGCTGGCCTCCTGGATGATCAGCTGCCCGGCGCCGGCGCGGCCGCCGGCCTGCAGGCGGGCGGCAGCCCAGCCGCGGATCGCCGCCGCCGGGCTCTGCACCGACTGCGTTGCCGCCGGCACCGAGCGGTCGACGGTGTCGATGCGGGCGAGGTTCAGCCGGATCGGCTGGCGGCCGGCGAAGCTGACCGGCGCCACGCTGGCCAGCTCCGGCCCGCCGCAGGCGGCGAGCAGCAGAAGGGCGGCGCCGGCAAGGAGGCTGCGACGGGTCGGGTGCATCATCGGATCCTCCGGATGGATCAGGCCGCGTACAGCGCCGCGAGCTGGTCCCGGTCGAAATCGTATCGGGTGTTGCAGAACTCGCAGGCGACCTCGACCCGGCCGTCGACGGCCAGGGCTTCGATCTCCGCCTTCGGCATCGACTTCAACATCGACGCCACCCTCTCGCGCGAGCAGCGGCAGGAGAAGCGCATCGGCTGGGGCGGGAAGACCCGGACGCCGTCCTCGTTATAGAGGCGGTACAGCAGCGCCTCGCCGGACAGGGCCGGCTGGGTCAGCTCGTCGTCGGTGGCGGAGCCGAGCAGCACCATGGCGCGGCGCCAGTCGTCCTCGCGGTCGGTCGGCACCTGCTTCTCGGGGTCGGGCAGCCGTTGCAGCATGATGCCGCCGCCGCGCCAGCCAGCCTCGCCATGCCGCACGGCGGAGCGCAGCCCGGCCTGCAGCTGCTCGGACTGCCGGAAATAATGCTGGGCGCATTCCCACAGCGTCTCGCCCGACAGCTCGACGATGCCCTGGTAGCGCTCGGTGTTCTCGCCCTGGTCGACGGTGAAGGCCAGATAACCCTTGCCCAGCAGCGCCGGCACCGTGGTGCCGGTGCCGGCCAGGCGGGACTCGTCGAACATGGCGTTGGCGCGGACCGCGCCGTCGCTGGTGACGTCGGCCACCACCAGCTGCACCGGCCCGTCGCCCTTGGCCTGCAGGGTGAAGACGCCTTCGTATTTCAGGGCGCTGGCCAGGAGGGCGGTCAGCACCACCGTCTCGGCCAGCAGATGGGCAACCGGCTCGGGGTAAGCATGGCGGCCGAGGATGTCGTCGAGCAGCGGCCCGAACCGGACCAGCCGGCCGCGCAGCCCCGACGCCTCGATCTGGAAGGGGAGGACGAGGTCGTCCCCCCCGGTCTGTACCGCCATCGTCACTTCGCCTCCAGGGCCCCCAGGCACCACAAGAGGATGCCCTTCTGGGCGTGCAGGCGGTTCTCCGCCTCGTCCCAGACCACCGATTGCGGGCCGTCGATCACCCCGTCCGTCACCTCCTCGCCGCGATGGGCCGGCAGGCAGTGCATGAACAGGGCGTCGGGCTTGGCCTGCGCCATCAGCCGTTCGTCGACCTGGTAGGGCCGCAGCAGGTTGTGGCGCGACGGCGCGTCCTTGTCGCCCATCGACACCCAGGTGTCGGTGACCACCAGGTCGGCGCCGCGCACCGTCGTCTCCGGGTCGGTGCCGACCGAGACGCGGGCGCCTTCGCGATGCGCCCACTGGATCAGGTCGGCCGGCGGCGACAGCTCGTCCGGGCAGGCCAGGCGCAGCTCGAAATCAAACATGCCGGCGGCGCGGATCCAGGAGCGGGCGACGTTGTTGCCGTCACCTGACCAGGCGGCGACGCGCCCGGCGATCGGCCCGCGCTTCTCCTCGAAGGTCATCACATCGGCCATCAGCTGGCACGGATGGGTCTCGTCGGTCAGGCCGTTGATCACCGGCACCGTCGCGTTCTCGGCCATCTCGCGCAGCCGGTCCTCGTCCGAGGTGCGCAGCATGATGGCGTCGACATAGCGCGACAGCACCCGGGCGGTGTCGCCGATGGTCTCGCCGCGGCCGAGCTGGATCTCGGTGCCGGTCAGCATCACCACCTCGCCGCCCAGCTGGCGCATCCCGACCTCGAAGGAGACGCGGGTGCGGGTCGACGGCTTCTCGAAGATCAGCGCCAGGGTGCGGCCGGCCAGCGGCTTCGACCGCTCGCCGCGCGGGTCGGTGCGCTTCAGCTCGATCGACCGGTCGATGATCTGCCGCAGGTCGCTCTTGGACAGGTGATGCAGGTCGGTGAAATGCCGCACGTCAGCCATTCGCCACCGCCTTCGCCCGGGCGGCGCACACCTGGTCGAGGATCGAGACCGCCTCGGCGATCTCGGCCGCGCCGATGGTCAGCGGCGGCAGGATGCGGATGACGTTCTCGCCGGCGCCGACGGTCAGCAGGCCGGCGGCGCGCAGCTCGGGCACCATCTGGTCGCTCGGCTCCACGCATTTCAGCCCCAGCATCAACCCGGTGCCGCGCACCTCCTCCAGCACCGTCGGGTGGCGGGCGACCAGCGCCTCCAGCTCGGCCTTCAGCTGCCGGCCGGCGCGCTCCACCTGCTCGAAGAAGCCGTCGGCCAGGACGATGTCGAGCACGGCGTTGCCGATCGCGGTCGCCAGTGGGTTGCCGGCATAGGTCGACCCGTGCGTGCCCGGGGTCATGCCGCAGGCCGCCTCCTCGGTGGCCAGGAAGGCGCCGAGCGGGAAGCCGCCGCCGATGCCCTTGGCGACGCACATCACGTCCGGCGTGATCCCAGCCCATTCATGGGCGAAGAACCTGCCGGTCCGGCCGTAGCCGCACTGGATCTCGTCGAAGAACAGCAGCAGGCCGAACTCGTCACAGACGCGGCGCAGCTCGCGCAGATACTCCGGCGTTGCCGCCTTGATGCCGCCCTCGCCGATGATCGGCTCGATGCAGATCGCTGCGGTCTCGTCGGTGATCGCCGCGCGCAGCTCGTTCATGTTGCCCCAGGCCACCTGGTCGAAGCCCTCGACCAGCGGGCCGAAGCCCTTGATCAGCTTCTCGCCCTTGGCGGCCGAGATCGCGGCCAGGGTGCGGCCGTGGAACGAGCTGGTGACGGTGATGATCCGCCAGCGCTTCGGGTTGCCGCGGGTATAGTGATACTTGCGCACCAGCTTGGTGGCGCCCTCCCAGGCCTCGGCTCCGGAATTGGTGAAGAACACCGTGTCGGCGAAGGTGGCGTCGACCAGTCGCTGGGCCAGGCGCTCGCCCTCCGGGATCCGGTACAGGTTCGAGGTGTGCCAGAGCTTCGCGCCCTGCTCCTGCAGCGTCTTCACCAGATGCGGGTGGCAGTGGCCCAGCGCCACGACCGCGATGCCCGCCGCGAAGTCCAGGTATCGTCGCCCGTCCGTCCCGAACAGATACGCCCCTTCGCCCCGCTCGAAGGCGAGGTCGGCACGCGCATAGGTCGGCATGACAGCGGGAATCATGGACAGGCTCGCTGAGAGTGAGTCTCGGTCAGAGTCTCGTGGTTGCGGGAAGGAGGCGACTAAGCCCAGTTTATGCGGCGCTTGTCAACGCGCGCCCGTGCCGTTATAACGCGCGCTCCGTTCGGGTGGCGAGGCCGGGGTCCGATCCCCGGGGCATGCCCAACCACCCATTCACCGTCTTCCTTCGGAAGGACCGAAAATGCCCAAGATGAAGACCCATTCGAGCGCCAAGAAGCGCTTCCGGCTGACCGCCTCCGGCAAGGTCCGCTACAACTCGGCCTACCGCCGCCACCGCCTGCTGACCAAGACCAAGGCGGCGAAGGAGCGGAACCAGGGCACCAAGGTGATGTGCGACGCCGACGCGACGAAGGTGAAGCGCTATCTCCTGGTCAACGGCTGAGCAGAGGAGCGCTGAGCAATGGCACGAGTTTCCCGCGGCGTCACCAGCCACGCCCGCCACAAGAAGATCCTCAAGCTCGCCAAGGGCTACCGCGGCCGCGCTTCGACCAACTATCGCATCGCGATCGAGAAGGTCGAGAAGGCGCTGCGCTATGCGTATCGCGACCGGCGCAACAAGAAGCGCGACTTCCGCGGCCTGTGGATCCAGCGCATCAACGCCGGCGTGCGCGAGCACGGCCTGACCTATTCGAAGTTCATGCACGGCATCAAGCTGGCCGGCATCGACATCGACCGCAAGGTCATGTCCGACATCGCCACGCGCGATGCGGAGTCGTTTAAGGCCTTGGTCGATCAGGCCCAGGCCGCGCTCAAGAACGCCGCTTGATCCGACCCCGCCCCGGCGGGAACGGACAGAGCGAAAGGAAGCGGGGGTCGGGCCTGAGGGCTCGGCCCCTTTTTTCATGGCCGTTTCACGGTCGACGCCATCGAGGATGCAGGCGATGGAACAGGTAGAGACGCTAAAGCGCGAGGTGGCTGCGGCGCTGGCCCAGGCCCAGGATCTCGCGGCCTTGGACGCCGTGCGGGTCGCGGCGCTGGGCAAGAAGGGCAGCCTGACCGGCCTGATGGCGGGCTTGCGCGACCTCGACCCCGAGGCGCGCAAGGCCTTCGGCGCCGCACTGAACGTGGCCAAGGACGAGATCACCGCCCTGCTCGACGCCCGCAAGGCGGAGCTGGAGCGCGCGGCGCTGGACGCCCGGCTGGCGCGCGAGACGGTCGACGTCACCTTGCCGCCGCGGCCGGAGCGGACGGGCCGGATCCACCCGATCAGCCAGACCCGCGACGAGATGGTGGCGATCTTCGCCGAGATGGGCTTCACCGTCGCCGAAGGCCCGGACATCGAGGACGACTGGCACAACTTCACCGCGCTGAACATCCCGCCGGAGCATCCGGCGCGGCAGATGCACGACACCTTCTATCTGCCGGACCGGCCGGACGGGAAGGCGGCGGTGCTGCGCACCCACACCTCGCCGGTGCAGATCCGCACCATGCTGTCGCAGAAGCCGCCGATCCGCATCGTGGCGCCGGGCCGGACCTTCCGCTCGGACTACGACCAGACCCACACCCCGATGTTCCATCAGATCGAGGGGCTGGTGATCGACGAGGCCATCCATATGGGCCATCTGCGCGGCTGCCTGATCGAGTTCTGCCGCGCCTTCTTCGACGTGCCCGATCTGCCGCTGCGCTTCCGCCCCAGCTTCTTCCCCTTCACCGAGCCCTCGGCCGAGGTCGATATCGGCTGCTCGCGCAAGGGCGGCGAGCTGAAGCTGGGCAATTACGGCGACTGGCTGGAGATCCTGGGCTGCGGCATGGTCCATCCGAAGGTGCTGGAGGCCTGCGGCATCGATTCCACCCGCTACCAGGGCTTCGCCTTCGGCATGGGGATCGAGCGCCCGGCGATGCTGAAATACGGCATCCCCGACCTGCGCACCTTCTTCGAGGCCGATCTACGCTGGCTGAAGCACTACGGCTTCGTGCCGCTCGACGTACCCAGCCTGGCCACCGGCCTGACCCGCTAGTCCCGCCCGCCGCATCGAGACCGCGACCATGAAGCTGACCCTGTCCTGGCTCAAGGACCATCTCGACACCACGGCGTCGCTGGGCGAGATCACCGACGCGCTGACCAGCCTCGGCCTCGAGGTCGACGGCGTCGAGGACCCGGCCGCCGCCCTGGCGCCCTTCACCATCGCCTATGTCAAATCGGCGGTGCAGCACCCCAACGCCGACCGGCTGCGGGTCTGCATCGTGGATACGGGGAAGGGCGAGGTGCAGGTGGTGTGCGGCGCGCCCAACGCCCGCACCGGCATGAAGGGCGTGTTCGCGCCGGCCGGCGCCTACATCCCCGGCACCAAGGTGGACCTCAAGGCCGGGACGATCCGAGGCGAGGCCTCGAACGGCATGCTGGTGTCGGAGCGGGAGCTCGGCCTGTCGGACGAGCATGACGGCATCATCGAGCTGCCGGACGACGCGCCGCTCGGCGCCTCCTTCGCCGCCTGGCGCGGCCTGGACGACCCGGTGATCGAGATCGGGCTGACCCCGGACCGGGCCGATTGCGCCGGCATCCGCGGCATCGCCCGCGACCTCGCCGCCGCCGGCCTCGGCACGCTGAAGCCGATCGACGAGACGCCGGTCGAGGGCCGTTTCAGGACCGACCTGACCGTCGGCCTCGACTTCCCGGCCGATGCGGCCTCGGCCTGCCCGATGTTCGCGGCCCGGGTGTTCCGCGGGGTGAAGAACGGCCCCAGCCCGGCCTGGCTGCAGGCGCGGCTGAAGGCGATCGGCCTGCGGCCGATCTCGGCGCTGGTCGACATCACCAACTACTTCACCTTCGACCGCAACCGGCCGCTGCACGTCTTCGACGCGGGTAAGGTCAAGGGCGGCCTGCGGCTGCGGCTGTCGCAGGGCGGCGAGACGCTGGCGGCGCTGAACGACAAGACCTACACCCTTCCGCCCGGCGTCACGGTGATCGAGGACGACACCGGCCCGCTCAGCCTCGGCGGCATCATGGGCGGGGCCTCGACCGGCGTGTCCGACGAGACCACCGAGGTGATCCTCGAGGCGGCGCTGTTCGACCCGGTGCGCACGGCGATGAGCGGCCGGGCGCTCGGCATCAGCAGCGATGCGCGCTACCGCTTCGAGCGCGGCGTCGACCCGGCGGCGGTGGTCGCCGGCATCGAGCAGGCGACCCGGATGATCCTGGAGCTGTGCGGCGGCGAGGCCTCGCAACTGGTGATCGCCGGGCACGAGCCCGACTGGCGCCGGACCCTGACCCTTCGCCCCGCCCGGGTCGAAAGCCTGGGCGGCGTGGACGTGCCGCGCGAGCGGCAGGTGTCGATCCTGTCGGCGCTGGGCTTCGGCGTGTCGGACGGCGCGGACGGGCTGATCCAGGCGGCCGTCCCGTCCTGGCGCGGTGACGTCCATGGCGAGGCCGACCTGGTCGAGGAGGTGCTGCGGGTCAACGGCTTCGACGCCATCCCGGCGGTGCCGCTGCCGAAGCTGACGACGCTGACCCAGCCGGCGCTCAGCCCGGCGCAGAAGGCGCGCGAGCTGGTGCGCCGGACCCTGGCGGCCCGCGGCCTGGACGAGGCGGTGACCTGGTCCTTCATGGACGGGCGCGACGCCGGCTGGTTCGGCTTCCAGAACAGCGGGCTGAAGCTGCTCAACCCGATCGCGTCGGACCTCGACACGATGCGGCCATCGGTGCTGCCGAACCTGATCCGGGCGGCTGGGCGCAACGCCGCGCGCGGCCTGCCGGACGCGGCGCTGTTCGAGATCGGCCCGGCCTATCGCGACGCCACCGAGACCGGCCAGGCCATGGTCGCGGCCGCGGTCCGCTCGGGCCTCAGCGGCCCGCGCCACTGGGCGCAGCCGCCGCGGCCGGCCGACGTCTTCGACGCCAAGGCCGACGCGATCGCGGCGCTGGAGGCGGCGGGCGCGCCGGTGGCCAACCTCGCGGTCTCGACCGACGCGCCGGACTGGTACCATCCCGGCCGCTCCGGCTGCCTGCGGCTGGGCCCGACGGTGCTGGCGCATTTCGGCGAGCTGCACCCGGCGGTGCTGTCGGCGCTGGTGGTCGACGGGCCGGTGGTCGGCTGCGAGGTCTTCCTCGACGCCGTGCCGCAGCCGAAGAAGAAGGCCGGCACGGCCAAGCCGCTGCTGAAGCTGGCCGCCTTCCAGCCGGTGGTGCGCGACTTCGCCTTCGTGGTCGAGGATTCGGTGCCGGCCGACCGCATCCTCAAGGCGGCGAAGGGGGCGGACAAGGCGCTGGTCGCCGACGTCGCGCTGTTCGACGTCTATCGCGGCCCCGGTGTGCCGGAAGGCCGCAAGTCGCTGGCGCTTGCGGTGACGCTGCAGCCGGTCGAAGCGACCCTGACTGACGAGGCGATCGAGGCCGTGGGCAAGAAGATCGTCGCCGCGGTCGAGAAGCAGGGCGGCACGCTGCGGGGGTAGTCGCGGCGCTGCCTGTTCCACCCCTGCTTGTCATCACCGGGCTTGACCCGGTGATCCAGGGGCTGTCGACGGCAGCGCAAGCTGCCCCTGGATTGCCGGGGCAGGCCCGGCAATGACGATGAAGAGGGGCGGTTAAGCCTCAGCGGTGCCGGCGCAGCGGCCGCGGCTTGGGCAGGGGGATGTCGGCCAGGGCGCTCGGCACCGGCTCGTAGGCCACGCGCTGGGCCTTGGGGCGGGCCGCGGCGTGCAGCGCGATCATCGCGCCGATGCCGTCGGTCCCTGCGGATCCGTCATCCTCGGCGTCGCCCTCGCCTTCGGTCGCCGCCGCCAGCAGCGGCTCGTCCAGCACGTCCGGCCGGCGGTCCGGCAGCGGCGGCTGGAACGGGCTGGACGCCACCCGAGGCGCCGCCGCGGCCGGCGCCTCGGCGACATAGGCGCCGGTGCCCTCATGCGACTCGAAGGCCTCGTCCAGCAGCTCCGCCATCTTGGCGTTGCGGGCGATCGGGCTGGTGCCGCCGAAGATCACGCCGATCAGCCGGGTGCGGCCGCGCACGGCCGACGCCACCAGGTTGTAGCCCGCGGCCCGGATGTAGCCGGTCTTCATCCCGTCCATGCCGGCATAGGACTGCATCAGCCGGTTGTGGTTCGGGAAGTTGCGGCCGCGATAGCGGAAGTTCTTGGTCGCGAAATAGGGGTAGTACTGCGGATAGTCGTTGATCAGCGCGCGGGCCAGCACCGCCATGTCGTGCGCGGTCGAGACGTTGTCCGGGTCCGGCAGGCCGTTGGTCGAGGTGAAGGTGGTGCGGCTCATGCCCAGCGCCCGCGCCTGCTGCGTCATCATCCGCGTGAAGCGGGATTCGCTGCCGCCGATCGCCTCGGCCAGCACCACCGATGCGTCGTTGGCCGACTGGGTGACCAGGCCCAGGATCGCGTCCTCGACCCGGATGCGGGACCCGGTGGTCAGGCCCAGCTTGGTCGGCGACTGCGAGGCGGCATAGCTCGACACCGACAGCCGCGTGTCGAGCGTGAGGTCGCCGTTCTGCAGGCTGCGGAACGTCAGGTACAGCGTCATCAGCTTGGTCAGCGACGCCGGGTACAGCTGCTGGTTGGCGTTCTCCTCGTGCAGCACCTCGCCGGTGCGCGCGTCGATGACATAGGCAGCATAGCGCGACGCCGCCTCCGCCCGGGCGGGCAGAAGCGCCAAAGCGAGGCAGGCAAGAAAAACTGCCGCCGATCGCGCAACGATACCTGCCATGCCGACCCCCCGCCCACGCCGGTTGCGGATCTTGATTCAAGCGTGATTGCAGAAGTCTAAATTAACCCGTTGATTTTTGTCCATAAACCAATTCGTGAACACGGCAAAAATCTGCCGGCCGGTCCGGTGGGTCCGGTTGCAAACCATCCTGGCAGCATCGCCGATCCCGAGGCAATGCCCTTGGCCGGAGGTCCCGATTCGTCGGGCATGTTGCACTGCACAAAAAACGTTGACAGATCGAATCGATCTGCTCATAAAGGCGGCATGTTGCAGTGCAGCATGGCTGGGCGGCGCCCCGGGCGGCGACGGTCCGCTGCGAAGCATTTGGAGCCGTCGTCATGACCACCGCCAAGAGCCGTGCCGGCGCGAGCAAGCTCGCTGCCGTCGAGACCACCACCGAGACCGTGAGGGACACCGTGGCAGACACCGTCAAGGCCAGCCAGGCCGCCGTCGAGAAGAATGTCGCCCAGGGCCTCGCCCTGACCAAGGACCAGTTCGAGAAGGCGGCCCAGGCCGCGACCAAGAACTTCGATGAGCTGGTCGCCTTCGCCAAGGGCAATGTCGACGCCGTGTTCGCGTCGGCCGCCGTCTTCGCCCAGGGCACCGAGCAGCTGACCCGCGCCTGGTTCGCCCTGCAGCACGGCGCCGCCGAGCAGGCTGCCGAGGCGACCCGCTCGCTGCTCGCCGCCAAGACCCTGCGCGAGGTCGTCGACCTGCAGTCGGCCTACAGCAAGACCGCCTTCGACGGCTTCGTCGCCGAAAGCAGCAAGCTGTCGGAGCTGGGCCTGAAAGTGACCAACGACGCCGTGGCGCCGATCGCCGCCCGCGTCAACGTCGCGGTCGAGACCTTGTCTAAGCCGCTCGCCGCCTGATCCGGCTTCCTCCCCCGGATCAGCGGCCCCACGGCCCCGGCGACATCGCGTCGCCGGGGCCGTTCGCATTTCAGCTATCGCGTTCTTTCCGCATCGCGGGCCTACAACTCCGGGCCCCGCGGCACTATCATCATGATCGGGTTCAAAACCGGCAGCACGCATCCCATATCCATGAGCGACACCGAACGGAAGGATGATCGAGGAGGCGGCAACGACGCCGGCACCGGGGTTGTCGTTCAGACCAGGCCGCGGACGAAGAAGCCGTCCATGTACAAGGTCCTGATGCTGAATGACGATTACACGCCGATGGAGTTCGTCGTCCATGTCCTGGAACGCTTCTTCGCGAAGAGCCGCGAGGAAGCCACCACCATCATGCTCCATGTTCACCGTCGGGGTGTGGGCGTCTGCGGCGTTTTCACCTACGAGGTGGCGGAGACGAAGGTGGCGCAGGTGATGGACTTCGCGCGCCGCAATCAGCATCCTCTACAATGTATTCTTGAGAAGGCCTGACCAGAGGTCTGGCGGGCCCTCCCGGCATGGGGACGACCGATGCTCTCGCGGAATCTGGAGCAGACGCTGCACAGGGCCCTCGCTTTCGCCAATGAGCGACGGCACGAATACGCCACGCTCGAGCACTTGCTGCTGGCATTGTCCGAGGACCAGGACGCCGTCGCGGTGATGCGCGCCTGCGGCGTCAATCTCGAAAAGCTGCGCCGCGACCTCGTCGGCTATATCGACACCGAGCTCGCGACCCTGAAGATCGACGGGATCGAGGACGCGAAGCCGACCGCCGGCTTCCAGCGCGTGCTGCAGCGCGCCGCCATCCACGTCCAGTCCTCGGGGCGGGAGGAGGTGACCGGCGCCAACGTCCTGGTCGCCCTGTTCTCCGAGCGCGAGAGCCACGCGGTGTACTTCCTGCAGGAGCAGGACATGTCCCGCTTCGACGCCGTCAACTACATCAGCCACGGCATCGCCAAGGCCGGCGCCTCGGGCGGGGCGCGGTCGGGCGGCAGCGGGGCCGGTGAATCGCGCCCGGTCTCGGGCGCCGACGAGGATGCGCAGGCGGAGAAGGTCGTGAAGAAGGGCTCGGAGGCGCTCAGGACCTATTGCGTCAACCTCAACGAGAAGGCCTCGAAGGGCAAGATCGACCCGCTGATCGGCCGCGAGGCCGAGATCGAGCGGACGATCCAGATCCTCTGCCGCCGCTCGAAGAACAACCCGCTCTATGTCGGCGACCCCGGGGTCGGCAAGACCGCGATCGCCGAGGGGCTGGCCCGCCGCATCGTCGACGGCGAGGTGCCGCCGGTGCTGGCCGACGCCACCATCTTCGCCCTCGACATGGGCGCGCTCCTGGCCGGCACCCGCTACCGCGGCGATTTCGAGGAGCGGCTGAAGGCGGTGATGACCGAGCTGGAGAATCTGCCTGGCGCGGTGCTGTTCATCGACGAGATCCACACCGTGATCGGCGCCGGAGCCACCTCGGGCGGGGCGATGGACGCCTCCAACCTGCTGAAGCCGGCCCTGGCCTCGGGCGCGCTGAAATGCATCGGCTCGACCACCTACAAGGAATACCGGAACTATTTCGAGAAGGACCGCGCCCTGGTGCGCCGGTTCCAGAAGATCGACGTCAACGAGCCGTCGGTCGACGACACGGTCAAGATCCTGCAGGGGCTGAAGAGCTATTACGAGAAGCACCACCAGGTGCGCTACACCGCGGACGCGATCCGCACCGCGGTGGAGCTGTCGGCCCGCTACATCGGCGACCGCAAGCTGCCGGACAAGGCGATCGACGTGATCGACGAGGCCGGCGCCGCCCAGATGCTGCTGCCGCCGTCGCGCCGGAAGAAGACCATCGGCATGCGCGACGTCGAGGCGGTGGTGGCGAAGATCGCCCGGATCCCGCCGAAGAGCGTCAGCCGCGACGACAAGGCGCTGCTGCAGACGCTCGACCGCGACCTGAAGACGCTGGTGTTCGGCCAGGACCAGGCGATCGACGCCCTGTCGGCCGCGATCAAGCTGGCCCGCGCGGGCTTGAGGGAGCCGGAGAAGCCGATCGGCAACTACCTGTTCTCCGGCCCGACCGGCGTCGGCAAGACCGAGGTGGCGCGGCAGCTGTCCCGGCTGCTGGGCATCGAGCTGGTGCGCTTCGACATGTCGGAATACATGGAGCGGCATTCGGTCAGCCGGCTGATCGGCGCGCCCCCGGGCTATGTCGGCTTCGACCAGGGCGGGCTGATGACCGATTCGGTCGACCAGCACCCGCACTGCGTGCTGCTGCTGGACGAGATCGAGAAGGCGCATCCGGACGTCTTCAACATCCTGCTGCAGATCATGGATCACGGGAAGCTGACCGATCACAACGGCAAGTCGGTCGATTTCCGCAACGTCATCCTGATCATGACCACGAATGCCGGCGCGACCGAGCTGACCAAGCAGTCGATCGGCTTCGGCGCGACGCGCAAGGAGGATGCGGACAAGGAGGCGATCAACCGGATGTTCACGCCGGAGTTCCGCAACCGGCTCGACGCGATCATCCCCTTCGGCCATCTGACGCCGGAGATCGTGTCGCAGGTGGTCGACAAGTTCGTGATCCAGCTCGAGACCCAGCTGGCCGACCGGCACGTCACCGTCGAGTTGTCCTCGGCGGCGCGGCAGTGGCTGGTCAAGCGCGGCTATGACGAGCTCTACGGCGCCCGGCCGATGGCCCGGGTGATCCAGGAGCACATCAAGAAGCCGCTGGCCAACGAGCTGCTGTTCGGCAAGCTGGTCAAGGGCGGCCAGGTCCGGGTCGACGTGGCGGAAGACGGCGAGAGCCTGACCTTCGACTATGTCGAGAACCCCTCGGCCCCGGCCTCCGACGACGCGACCAAGGAGACCGAGCTGGCCTGAGCGGCGGCTGGGCGGAAGACAAGAGAGGGCGTCCTGCGGGGCGCCCTTTCTGTTTGGGGTCGGATCGGCGCTTTGCGTTGCCTCTCCCGCTTGCTCGACCTTTTCACAATGCCCCATCCCTCACTGTCATTGCGAGGAGGCGAAGCCGACGAAGCAATCCAGGGGCCGGTGCGCATGGCCCCTGGATTGCTTCGCTGCGCTCGCAATGACGGTGTTTGGAATTCTGAAAAGGTCGCGCAAGCGGGAGAGGCAATCTGCTCTGACGTCCGACGGAAGCACCCTCACCCACGCATCGCCTCCTCCAGAACCGTGAAGACCCGAGGGCTGGCCGACTGGGCGACGTTGAAGCGCAGGTACCGGCTGGCGCTGCGGGACGGGCTGAACACGTCGCCGGGCGCCAGCACCACGTCGCGGGCCAAGGCGCGGCGCGCCACCTCGGCCGAATCGAGGCCGTCGGGCAGGGCCGCCCACAGGAACATGCCGCCGCGCGGCTCGACCCAGGGCGCCAGGCCGAGGGCGCCGAGCCGCCGCGCCGTCTCGCCCATCGCCCGCGCCAGCCGGCCGCGCAGCCCTTCGACGTGGCGGCGATAGCTGCCGTCGGTCAGCAGCCGGTGCACCAGCCGTGCCGCCAGGGCGCCGTTGGAGAAGCTGGTGGCCAGTTTCAGGTCGGTCAGCCCCTCGACCCAGTCCGGCCGGGCGGCGATGAAGCCGCAGCGCACCGCGGCGGACAGGGTCTTGGAGAAGCTGCCGATATGGATCACCCGCTGCAGCCCGTCCAGCGCGGCCAGGCGCGGCGACGGCTCAGTCTCGAAATCGGCGAAGATGTCGTCCTCGACCACCACCAGGTCGTGCGCCTCGGCCAGTGTCAGCAGCCGGTGCGCGGCCTGCGGCGCCAGGCTGGCGCCGGTCGGGTTGTGCAGGGCGGCGTTGGTGACGTAGAGCTTCGGCCGGTGCTCCGCCGCAGCGCGGGCGAAGGCGTCGAGGTCGGGGCCGGCCGGGGTGCGCGGCACGCCGATCACCCGGGCCCGGTGGGCACGCAGCACGCCCAGGAAATTGAAGTAGCAGGGGTCGTCGACCAGCACGGAATCGCCGGGCTCCAGCAGGAATCGGCCGATCAGGTCGATCGCCTGGGTGCCGCCGTCGGCCAGCAGGATCTGCCCGGCCTCGGCGGCGATGCCGCGCTCCGCCAGCCGCCCTGCCAGGTGCCGGCGCAGCGGGGCGAAGCCCAGCGGCGAGTCGTACTCGACCAGCCCTTCGCCCTCCGACCGGGCCAGGCCGCGCAGGGCCCGGCGGATCGCCGGGTCGGGCATCCAGTCGGCCGGCAGCCAGCCGCAGCCGGGCTTCAGCGCCGGGCCGGCGCCGGGCTCCGGCGTCTCCAGCGACTGGCGGGCGATCCACAGCGGGTCGATCGTCCGGTCCAGCCGCCGGCCGGGCTCGGCCAGGGTCAAAGGCTGCGCGCGCCGGGCGACGTAGAAGCCGGATCCGGGGCGGGCGGCGATCGCGCCTTCCGCCGCCAGCCGGTCATAGGCCTCGACCACGGTCGATTTCGAGACGCCCAGCGCCTCGGCCAGGCGGCGGATCGACGGCACCTTGGCGCCCGGTGCCAGGGCACGGCTCTCGATCCGCTGCCGGATGCCGTCCATCACGGTGGATACAAGGGTGGCGCCGTCTCGCGGCGCAGGGACCAGATCGAGCATCCGTACCGGGCTCCGGACCAGGACAGTTTGGCGAAACTGTACTCTACCATCTCTGGCCGGCGCCGTCGCCGGGCGCGATGCTGGACATCATGCAGACACTTCGAACGACCATGAGCGGATCCTCGAACGAGGCGGCGGCGGGCTGGATCAACGGCCTGCTCGGCGTGCTCATCTTCAGCGGTTCGCTGCCGGCCACACGCGTGGCGGTGCTCGACCTCGACCCGCTGTTCCTGACCCTGGCCCGGGCGGCGATCGCCGGGCTGCTCGGCGGTACGATGCTGCTGGCGCTGCGGCCGCAGCGGCCGGAACGGTCGGATCTCGGGCCGCTCGTGGTGGTGGCGCTCGGCGTCGTGGTCGGCTTCCCGCTGCTGACGGCCTTGGCGCTGCGCTATGTCACCTCGGCCCATGCCATCGTCTTCGTCGGGCTGCTGCCGATCGCCACCGCCGTGTTCGGCGTGCTGCGCGGCGGCGAGCGGCCGCGGCCGGCCTTCTGGGCCTTCTCCGTGGCCGGCGCCGCGATCGTCGGCGGCTATGCGCTGCGCCAGGGGGCCGAGGCCTCGCTGCTCGGCGACGGGCTGATGCTCGCCGCCATCCTGGCCTGCGGCCTGGGCTATGCCGAAGGCGCCCGGCTGTCCCGCCGGCTCGGCGGCTGGCAGGTGATCTCCTGGGCGCTGCTGCTGTCGCTGCCGCTGGCGCTGCCGGCGACGCTGCTGACCTGGCCCTCCTCCTGGGCCGGGGTCGGCTGGCCGGCGCTGGCCGCGCTCGCCTATGTCTCGCTGTTCTCGATGCTGATCGGCTTCATCTTCTGGTATCGCGGCCTGGCGCTGGGCGGCATCGCCGCGGTCGGGCAGATCCAGCTGCTGCAGCCCTTCTTCGGCCTGGCCCTGGCCGCGACGCTGCTGCACGAGCCGGTCGGCTGGGGCCTGGTCGGCTGCGCCGCCGCCGTCGTGCTGTGCGTCGCCGGGGCGAAACGGTTCGCCCGTTAGGCCCGATCCATCCGCCGGACATGCTCGACGAAGCGCCGGGCCGCACCCAGCGGCTCGGCGTCGCGGCGGGCCAGGTGCAGCGGCGCCACGAGCGGCGCGGCCAGGCGCAGCGTGGCGACGCCGCCGGTGTCCAGCCGGGCCATCGAGGCCGGGACGATCGACACGCCGAGACCGGCCTCGACCAGGCTCAGCGTCGACACCAGGCGCGGCGCCTCCTGCGCGATGCGCGGGCTGAAACCGGCGGCGCGGCAGGCGGCGATGATCGAATCATAGAGGCCCGGCCCGCTCGGGCGGCGGTACAGCACGAAGGGCTCTTCGGCCAAGGCCGGCAGCGGGATCGGGCCTGTCCGGGCAGCCAGCGGATGGCCGGCCGGCACGACCGCGACCATCGGTTCGTCCAGCAGCGGCTCGACCACGAGGCCGGCCGCGTCGCCGACCGGCGAGCGGATGAAGGCCGCGTCCAGCCGGCCCAGCCGCAGCGCCTCGACCAGTTCGCCGGTGCTGGCCTCCTCCATCGCCAGTTCGACCTGCGGCGCGGCCTCGCGGAAGCCGCGGATGGCGGCGGAAACGAAGGGGTGGAAGGCGGCGGAGCTGGTGAAGCCGACGGCGACGCGCCCCAGCTCGCCGCGCCCGGTGCGCCGCACCGTCTCCAGCGCGCGGTCGAGCTGGGCCAGGATCGCGCGGGCCTCGGCCAGGAGGACCAGGCCGCTCTCGGTCGGCTGCACGCCGCGCGGCAATCGGTGGAGGAGGGGGACGCCCAGCGCCTGCTCCAGCGCCTTGATCTGCTGGCTCAGCGGCGGCTGCTGCATGCCCAGCCGCTCGGCCGCCCGGGTGACATGCCCCTCCTCGGCCACGGCGACGAAGTAGCGGAGATGGCGCAGCTCGATCATCGGCATCCGGGAAGTATGGAACGCCATGATGCCATTGGACGATGATTGTGCCGAGGGCGGCCGGGTTAAAGCCGTCATGGCGAGGAGCGGTGCGCCTGAGGGAAGCGTCTCCTTACAGCCACCCCTTCCGCTTGAACCAGAGATACGGCAGCACCGCGGACAGGACCATCAGCCCGAGCGCCCAGGGATAGCCGACCGCCCATTTCAGCTCGGGCATCACCTCGAAGTTCATGCCGTAGATGCTGGCCACCAGGGTCGGCGGCAGGAACACCACGGCGGCGACCGAGAAGATCTTGATGATCGCGTTCTGCTCGATGTTGATCATCCCCATCGAGGCGTCGAGCAGGAAGGTGATGTTGTTGCCGATGAAGGTGGCGTGGTCGGTCAGCGACGCGACGTCCCGGCTCAGGCTCTTCAGATGGGTGCGGAACACCTTGTCCTTGGTGGCGTCGCCGACGGCCAGGAAGCTCAGCAGCCGGGCCAGGCTGACCAGGCTCTCGCGCGCCTTCGACACCAGGTTCTGGCTGCGGCCGATCTGCTTGAGGTTGGCCTCCAGCTCCTCGTTGGTGGTGCGCTTGTGCACCGCCTCGTGGACCTTGAAGATGCGCTGCGACAGCACGTCGACCTCGCCCGCCACCCGCTCCAGGATGTCGGCGGTGCGGTCGACGATGGCCTCCAGGAGCCCGATCAGCGTGGCCGAGCCCGACGGGCACAGCATCGGCTGGCGCTCGGCATGGGCGATGAAGCCGGTCAGCGACTTCGGCTCGGCGTAGCGGATGGTGACGAGGGTCTGGCCCTTCAGCACGAAGGTGATCGGGGCGGTGCCCGGCGCGTCGGTCTCGGTGGCGTAGAGCACGCTGGCGGTCATGAACATGCCGCCGTCTTCCTGGTACAGCCGGCTCGACGCCTCGATCTCCTGCATCTCCTCGCGGGTCGGCAGCAGCAGGCCGAGCTGCTGCTCGGCCAGCCGCTCCTCCTCGGCGGTCGGGTTGAACAGGTCGATCCAGACCGTGTCCGGCGGGAAGCCGGCGCCCTCGGCCGGCTCGACCGAGGCGAAACGGGCGTTCGATAGCGTGTAGATGCGCAGCATCGCGGTCTGTCCCCTGCGGGCCGGCGCATCGCCGGGCCGGGGCGCCGCGGTGTCTAGCGGGGCCTTCCAGCCGGCGCGGCGCCGGGCCGTCCGTTCCCTTTCGGGGCGATCCGGTCGGGTCGCCTCTGGTGGTCTGTCTCGTCCCGGCCGGGACGACTGTCTGGCTCGTCCATGTCTCGATTCATCGAAGGCCGGGTCTGCCGGCGCCCGTCACGCTCGGATGCCACCGCAGGATGGCGCCGTCAAGCCGGCCGCCATGCGGATCCGGGCGTCAGGTCAGGGCGTCGATCGCCTCGGTCGTCAGGTTGCCCGGCACGATGGTCAGCGGGATCCGCAGCCTGGCGATGGCCCGGCTGCTGGTCAGGTACTGGATCAGCGGGCCGGGGCCGGCGGAGGAGACGGTGTCGGCGCCCAGCACTAGCACCGAGATCGACGGCTCCTCGGCGATCAGGGCCAGGAGCTCGTCGCGGGCGGCGCCCTCGCGGATGTGCAGGATCGGGATGGTGCCGGTCAGCTGGTTGACCTCGCGCGCTACCCGCTGCAGCCGCTGCTCGGCCTCGTGCCTCGCCTCCTCGCGCAGCACGTCCTCGATCGCGCCCCAATGCTGGATCTCGCTCGGGCTGATGACGTGCAGCAGGGCGCCGCGGCCGCCGGTGTGCTGGGCCCGCCGGCAGGCGTAGCGCAGCGCCGCCCGCCATTCCTCGGTGTCGTCGACGACAACGAGGAAGATGCGCGGCAGCTCCTGCTTCGGGGTTTCTGGGGCGTTGTCGGTCATGGCACCCTCAAACATGGGAAGGGGTCAGGCGCGGCGGAAGACGACGCTCGCCAGCCAGCCGGAGGCGACGGCGATGATGATGGCGGCCAGCCCGTACAGCGCCGGCTCGCTCTGCGCGAACTCGTAGATCTCGGCGCCCATCCCGACCTTGCCGACGATCAGCGGCGTGGTCTGGGCGTCGACCACCTGGCCGCCGCGGAACAGATAGGCCTCGACCTGGTACTGGCCGGTCGGGACGTTGGCCGGGAACTCGATCCGGGTCCGGAACAGGCGGCCGCTGAGGAAGCTGACCTGGCCGGTGTCGGTGACATAGAGGCCGGCGCGCTGCAGGCCGCGGATCAGCGCATCGCGATAGGCGGCGATGGCCTCGGGCCCGGCCTCGCGGTCGTCCTCGCTCACGGCCAGCTGCAGGTATTTCAGCCCGATGCCGGCGCGCTCCAGCACCGGCGGCGGCGCCAGCTGCTCCAGCGGCTTGCTCGAGGCGACGGCGTAGAAGCCGGGCACCCCGCTGAACTTCATGCTGGCGTGGTTCAGCCAGATGCCGGCGACGCGGTCCTTCTCGCGCACCGTGGCCCGGTCGGACGGGCCGCGCACCACCACCGCCACGTCGCCCTCGCCCTCGGTGGCGCCGAACAGCAGCACGCGCGTGCCGGTGAAGCCGGTGTTGATGGCGATGACGTGGTCGGACAGGTCGGCGACCAGGTCCTGGGCGGCGCCGGGCCGGCAGACGGTCAGCGCCGCGGCCCAGACGGCGACGGCGAGGGCGAAGCGCAGCACGGCTCAGCCCCCCCGGCGCATGGCGACGGAGAACAGGTCGGCCGGCGTGCCGATCAGGTCGAAGCCGACCTTGATGCAGATGATCAGCACCAGCGTGGCCAGGAGGGCGCGGGCCTGGTCGCCGCGCAGCCGGCCGCTGGCATGGGTGCCGAACTGGGCGCCGATCACGCCGCCGGCCAGCAGCAGCAGGGCCAGCAGCACGTCGACCGTCTGGTTCTGGAAGGCCTGCAGGAAGCAGACCAGGGCGGTGGTGAAGATGATCTGGAACAGCGAGGTGCCGGCCACCAGCGACGCCGGCATGCCCAGCAGGTAGATCATCGCCGGCACCAGGATGAAGCCGCCGCCGATGCCCATGATCGCGGTCAGGAAGCCGCCCAGCGCGCCGATCGCGATCGGCGCCAGGGCGCTGATGTACAGCCGCGACTTCGGGAACCGGGTCTTGAACGGCAGGCCGTGGAACCAGCCGTGCTTGTGCAGCTTGCGCCGCTGCCCGGGGGAGCGGCGCTGGCGCAGCATCGACCGCAGGCTCTCGACCAGCATCAGCCCGCCGACCGTGCCCAGGAACAGCAGGTAGAACAGGTTGATGGCGAGGTCGATCTGGCCCAGCAGCTGCAGCAGGCTGAACAGCCGCACCCCCAGCACGCTGCCGACGGCGCTGCCGGCCAGCAGCACCAGCCCCATCTTCAGATCGACATTGCCGCGCCGCCAATGCGCCAGCATGCCGGACACGCTGGCCGCGACCAGCTGGTTGGCCTGGGTGCCGACCGCGACCGCCGGCGGGATGCCGATGAAGATCAGCAGCGGCGTCATCAGGAAGCCGCCGCCGACGCCGAACAGGCCGGACAGGAACCCGACCAGCCCGCCCATGCCGAGAATCAGCAGGGCGTTCACCGAGACCTCGGCGATCGGCAGATAGACTTGCATGGCGCGGGGTCCCGTCCAGTCCCAGCCGCACCTTAGTCGGTGAGAGGGCATATGCGAAGGCCGTTGGCAGCGGCGGCGGAGCGATGCTGCGGCGGCATGGGCGCCCCGGTTACCTATGCCGTACATGCATGTATGTTTCCGGTTAGCTCGCGCGCCGCCGTCTAGTGTATGGTGCTGCGCTTTTTGGATTCACAACATGAGCCCGTATGATCAAACGCGGGCCTTGAGGGGCGGACTCGCGCATGATCCTCCGTTTCTTCCTGGTCGGCATCGCCCTGATCGTCATCGTCGGCGGGCTGGTCGGCATGAACGTCATGCGCGACAAGGTGGTGGCGGACATGTTCGCCAACCCGCAGATCCCGCCGGTCGCCGTCTCCGCCGCCAAGGCCGAGGCGAAGACCTGGGCCGACTATCTCGAGGGCATCGGCACCGTCTCGGCGGTCGAGGGCATCCAGGTCGCCTCCGAGGTCGCGGGCACCGTCAAGTCGATCGACTTCAAGGCCAACGACACGGTCCAGGCCGGGCAGCGGCTGGTGCAGCTGGACGATTCGATCGACCAGACGGATGCGCGGCTGTACCAGGCGGCGATCGACCTGGCGCAGCGGACCCTGGATCGGGTGTCGTCGCTGCGGGCGCGCGGCAACGCGCCGCAGGCCGATCTGGACACGGCGAATGCCGAGCTGCTGAAGGCCCAGGCCCAGCTCGCCCGCGCCGAGGCGGTGATCGAGAAGAAGGCGGTGGCGGCGCCCTTCGCCGGCATCGTCGGCATCCGCAAGGTCGATATCGGCCGCTACGTCGCCGCCGGCGATGCGCTGGTGACGCTGCAGCGCCTGGACCAGGTCTATGCCGACTTCACCCTGCCGGAGCAGGCGTTCAGCCGCATCAGCCAAGGCCAGAAGGTGGAGGTCCGGGCCGACGCCTTCCCGGACCAGGTGTTCCGCGGCCAGGTCACCGGCATCGAGCCGGTGGTCGACACCGCCAGCCGCATGGTCAGGGTGCGGGCCACCATCGACAACCCGGACCTCAAGCTGCGCCCCGGCTTCTTCGCCAATGTCCGGCTGATCCTGCCGGAGCGGCCGAACGTCGTGACCGTGCCGCAGACCGCGATCACCTTCAGCCTCTACGGCGACACCGTCTTCGTGATCCGCGAGAAGCAGGCGGAGGCCGGGCAGCAGCAGCCCGCCGGCCCGGGCGCGGGCCAGGCGCCGGCCGGGCCGCAGCTGGTGGTGGAGCAGGTCTTCGTCCGCGTCGGCCAGCGCCAGGGCGCCGTGGCCGAGATCGTCGAGGGGGTGAAGGCGGGCGACCAGGTCGTCACCTCCGGCCAGCTCAAGCTGCAGAACGGCTTCCCGGTGGTGATCGACAACTCGGTCGATCCCAGCCGTCCTCCGCAGGCCGGGTCATAGGCCCGGCCGGGAAGGGGGAGCGCCATGAACTTCACGTCGATCTTCATCCGCCGGCCGGTGCTGGCCTCGGTGATCAGCCTCCTGATCCTGCTGCTCGGCATCCAGGGGCTGGCGACCTTGCCGGTGCGCCAGTTCCCGAAGACCGAGGAGACGGTGATCACCATCACCACCGCCTATCCGGGCGCCAGCGCCGACCTGATGCAGGGGTTCATCACCACCCCGATCGCCCAGGCGGTGGCGAGCACGGAGGGGCTGGACTACGTCACCTCCTCCTCGGTCCAGGGCGTCAGCACCGTGTCGGTGCACATGAAGCTGAACGCCAATCCGGATGCGGCGCTGACCGAGGTGCTGACCAAGGTGCAGCAGGTCCGCAACGACCTGCCGGACGAATCGAAGGACCCGGTGGTGGTGAAGGGCACCGGCCAGGACATCGCCATCCAGTACATCGCGCTGGACAGCGACCGGATGTCGCCGGAGGAGGTGACCGAATACATCACCCGGGTGGTGCAGCCGCAGCTGTCGACCACCGAAGGTGTCGCCGAAGCCGAGATCCTGGGCGCCAAGAGCTTCGCCATGCGGGTCTGGGTCGACCCCATGCGGCTGGCCGCGCGCCAGGTCACGGCGGCCGACGTGGTGGCGGCGATCCGGGCCAACAACTTCCAGTCGGCGCCGGGCCGCACCGAGGGCGAGCTGGTCACCTTCGCCATCCGCACCGACACCACGCTGCGCACGGCCGAAGCCTTCGGCGACCTGGTGGTGCGGTCCGACGGGTCCAACATCGTCCGGCTGAAGGACGTGGCCCGGGTCGAGCTGGGCAGCGAAAGCTATGATTCGCGGGTCACCTTCAACGGGCGCGAGGCGATCTTCGTCGCCATCAACCCGACCCCCGCGGCCAACCCGCTGACCACGGCGGCCAATGTCCGCGCGGCGATGCAGGACATCGTGCGCCAGATGCCGGAAGGCATGCGCGGCGAGATCGTCTACGACGCCACCGAGTTCATCGAGGCCTCGATCTGGGAGGTCGGCAAGACCATCCCCGAGGCGGTGGCGATCGTCGTGGTCGTGATCCTGCTGTTCCTCGGCTCGTTCCGCGCCGTGGTCATCCCGGTCGTGACCATCCCGCTGTCGCTGATCGGCGTGCTGTTCTGCCTCTACGCGCTCGGCTACTCGATCAACACGCTGACGCTGCTGGCCATGGTGCTGGCCATCGGCCTGGTGGTCGACGACGCCATCGTGGTGGTCGAGAACATCCACCGCCACATCGAGGAGGGGCTGACGCCGCGGCAGGCGGCGCTGAAGGGGGCGGCGGAGATCGCCGGGCCGGTGGTGTCGATGACCATCACGCTCGCCGCCGTCTACGCCCCGATCGGCTTCGCCACCGGCCTGACCGGGGCGCTGTTCCGCGAATTCGCCTTCACCCTGGCCGGCGCCGTGATCATCTCCGGCATCGTCGCGCTGACCCTGTCGCCGATGATGA
>NZ_CAKAKL010000005.1:300000-391346 GCF_916619195.1 Inquilinus sp. Marseille-Q2685 | reverse complement strand
AGATTGAGTCGCCGCCCAGCTCGAAGAAGTTGTCCTCCCGGCCCACCTGACGCAGGCCCAGAACCTCCGACCAGATGCGGGCGATGGCCTGCTCGGTCTCGCCCTCCGGCTCGGCCAGGGTCTCGGCGCTGCCTTCCCATTCCGGCTCCGGCAAGGCCTTGCGGTCCAGCTTGCCGGTCGGCAGCAACGGCAGCGCCGGCAGCACCAGGATCCGCGACGGCCCCATGTAGTCCGGCCCCAGCCCCGACAGGTGCCGCTTCAGCTCGGACTCGAGGCCGTCCCCGGCCTCCGGCGCCGCGACATGCGCCACCAGGCGCCTGCCGCCCGGCGAGGCCACCGCCGACACCACCGCACCGCGCACCTGCGGGTGCGACAGCAGGCGCGCCTCGATCTCGCCCGGCTCGATCCGGTAGCCCCGGATCTTCACCTGATGGTCGGCCCGGCCGAGATACTCGACCGCCCCGTCCGGCCGCCACCGCACCACGTCGCCGGTGCGGTACATCCGCGATCCCGGCTCGCCATACGGGTCCGGCACGAAGCGCTCGGCCGTCAGGTCCGGGCGGCCGACATAGCCACGCGCCAGGCCGGTGCCGCCGATATAGAGCTCTCCCGCCACGCCGACCGGCACCGGCTGCAGCCGCCCGTCCAGCACATAGGCCCGGCGGTCGCCCACCGGCCGTCCGATCGGCACATAGGCGCCGTCGCACGGCGTGTCCGCCGTCCCCTTCCACACCAGCGGCGTCACCACCGCCTCGGTCGGGCCGTAGCCGTTGATCATCGCCCGCGGCCGCAGAGTCCGGCGCACGCGGTCGTATCCCGCCGCCGGCATCGCCTCGCCGCCGAAGGAATAGAGGTCGACCGGCGGGCATCGGCCGGTCTCTTCGGCCCAGGCCGCCATCTCGTTGATGTAGACCGGCGGGAAGCCGGCATTGGTGACGCCGTGCCGGCCGATCGCCGCCAGCGTCTTCTCGGCCGGCCACAGGCTCTCGTCGCGCAGCACCAGGCTGGCGCCGCAGGTCAGCGCCGTCAGCCAGCGCTCATGCGCGCCGTCGAAGCTGAAGGCGATGAAGTGGAACTCGCGCGAGCTCTCGTCCATGTCATAGAGCGGCGCGGTCACCCGGCAATGCATGGCCAGCGGGCCGTGGGCCACGGCGACGCCCTTGGGCTTGCCGGTCGATCCCGAGGTGTAGATCACATAGGCGAGGTTGTCGGGGTGCAGATCGACCGCCGGCCCTGCCTCGGCCTCGCCGGCCTCGGCCTCGACCAGCATCCGCTCCAGCCCCTCCGGCAGCCTTGCGGCCAGCGAGGCCTGGGTCAGCACCAGGCGCAGCCCGCTGTCGGCCGCCACCTCGGCCAGCCGCGCCGCCGGCGCGTCCGGCGCCAGCGGCACATAGGCGCCGCCCGCCTTCAGCACCGCCAGCAGCGCCACCAGCAGCTCGACCGACCGCTCCAGCACCACCCCGACCAGCACGTCCGGCCCGACGCCGGCCCGGACCAGACGGTGCGCGAGATGGTTGGCCCGCCGCTCCAGCTCGCCCCGGCTGACCTCGCGGTCGTCGAAGATCACCGCCGTCCGGCCCGGCTCCGCCGCCGCCCAATGAGCGATCCAGTCCTGGACCGACCGATAGGGCTCGGCCTCATACGGCTCGGTCTGCCATGCCGCGAGCTGCGCCAGATCCGCCTCCGCCAGCAGGGACAGGGAGCCGAGCGCAGCGCCCTCGCCCCCGGCCAGGCGGTCGAGCAGCGTGTCGAGGTGGCGGGCCAGCGCCTCGACCGGCGCCGGCGCGAGGGCGTCGCGGCGATACCCGAGGGCGATGTCGGGCGTGTCGCGGGCCGGGACCGCCAGCGACAGCGGGTAAGGCGTCGCTCCCACCGTTCCCGCCGCCGATACGAGCAGGTCACCGCCGGCACGGGCGGCGCGGTCGATCGGGTAGTTCTCGAACACCAGCAGCGTGTCGAACAGGCCGCCCTGCCCGCCCCAGCGCTGGATGTCTGCGAGCGGCGTGTGCTCGTGCTCGTGCAGCGCCAGCATCACGTCCTGCACCTGGCGCAGCCAGTCGCCCACCCGGGCCTCGGGGTCCGGCCTCTGGATCACCGGCAGGGTGTTGATGAACAGCCCCAGCAGCGTCTCGGCGCCCGGCAGCTCGGCCGGCCGGCCGGCCACGGTGGCGCCGAAGGCGACGCCGGCCTGGCCGGTGTAGCGCGACAGCAGCAGCGCCCAGGCGCCTTGCACCAGGGTGTTCAAGGTGATGCGCTGCCGCCGGCAGAAGGCGGTCAGCCGGGCGGCATCGCGGCGGGTGGCGCGGACGCCGTGCCCGTCGCCCTTCTCCAGCGGGGCCGGCAGCGCGTCGGCCAGCCGGGTCGGCGCCTCCAGCCGGGCCAGCTGGCCGCGCCAGAAGGCCTCGTCCGCCGCGGCGTCGCGGCCGGCCAGCCAGGCGATGTGGTCTCGGTAGCGGCCCGGGCCGGCGGCCGGCGCCGCGCCGTGATACTGCGACAGCACCTCGCCGATCAGCCGCGACGTGCTCCAGCCGTCCATCAGGATGTGGTGGAAGGTCCAGATCAGCCGGTGCCGGTCGTCGGCCACCCGCAGCAGCAGCACCCGCATCAGCGGCGGCGTGGCCAGGTCGAAGCCGCGCTCGCGCTCCCAGCGGGCGATCTCGGCGATCCCCGGCTCGTCGAGGCCGTGCCCGTCGCGGATCTCGACCGGCACGGCCACGCCGCGCCGCACCAGCTGCAGTGGCGCCGGGCCGTCCCACAGGAAGCCGGTGCGCAGGATGTCGTGCCGCTCGATCGCGGCCTTCCAGGCGCCGGCGAAGCGGCCGGCGTCGAGCGGCCCGTCGAAGGTCGCCAGCACCTGGTTGACGTAGAGCCCCGCCTCCGTGGCGTGCAGGGCATGGAACAGCAGCCCCTGCTGCAGCGGCGACAGCGGATAGGCGTCGGCGATCTCCGCGGCCGGGACCGGCAGGGCGTCGATCTGCGCCTGAGTCAGCCCGGCCAGCGGCAGGTCCGACGGCGTCAGGCGCCTCGGCCTCTCAGTGGCAGCGGTCGAGGCCGGAACGGCTGCCGGCGCCGTCCCCCGCCGCGCCGCCGCGGCCAGGGCCCGCACGGTCTGGTGCTGGAAGGTGTCGCGGAGGGTCAGGACCAGCCCCTGCCGCCGGGCCCTGGCGATGACCTGCAGGGACAAGATTGAGTCGCCGCCGCGATCGAAGAAGTTGTCGTCCCGGCCCACCGCACCCAGGCCCAGAACCTCCGACCAGATGCGGGCGATGGCCTGTTCGGTCTCGCCCTCGGGCTCGGCCAGGGTCTCGGCACTGCTCTCCCACTCCGGATCCGGCAAGGCCTTGCGGTCCAGCTTGCCGTTGGCCGAGACCGGCAGGGCCGCGAGCCCGACAATCCGCGACGGCACCATGTACTCCGGCAGCAGCGCCGACAGGTGCTGCTTCAGCTCGGCCTCGTCCGGCGCGGCGTCGCCGGCGACATAGCCGACCAGCCGTCCCTCCCGCAGCACCACCACCGCGTCCCGCACGCCGGGATGGGAACGAAGGGCGGCCTCGATCTCGCCGAGCTCGATCCGGAGGCCGCGCAGCTTCACCTGGTGGTCCAGCCGGCCGAGATACTCGATCGCCCCGTCCCCGCGGCGCCGCACCAGGTCCCCCGACCGGTACATCCGGCTGCCCGCAGGACCATCGGGATCCGGCACGAACCGGTCCGCCGTCAGGTCCGGGCGGCCGAGATACCCCCGCGCCAGGTTCACCCCGGCGATGGTCAGCTCCCCGGCCACGCCCTCCGGCACCGGATTGAGATCGGCGTCGAGGATGTGGATCCGGGTGTTGGCGATCGCATGCCCGATCGGCACGCTGCGCTGTCCCTCCTCCGGCCGGCAGGCCCAGAAGGTGACATCGATCGCCGCCTCGGTCGGGCCGTACAGGTTGTGCAGCTCCGCCCGGGTCTGGCCCAGCACTTCGTCCTGCAGTTCGCGCGGCAACGCCTCGCCGCTGCACAGGATCCGGCGCAGGCTGGTGCAGGCCGGCAGCTCGCCCGACGCCGCGAACGCCCCCAGCATCGACGGCACGAAGTGCAGCGTCGTGATCCCCTCCGCCCGGATCACCCGCCCCAGCGCCTCCGGATCCCGATGCGCTCCGGGCTCGGCCACCACCAGGCAGGCCCCGGTCATCAACGGCCAGAAGAACTCCCACACCGACACGTCGAAGCCGTAGGGCGTCTTCTGCAGCACCCGGTCCCCCGGACCGATGCCGTATTCCGCCTGCATCCATTGCAGACGGTTCAAGAGGCCCTTGTGGCTGTTGCCCACCGCCTTCGGCTTGCCGGTCGAGCCGGAGGTGGTGATGCAGTAGGCCAGGCTCTCCGGATGCCAATCCACCACAGGCGCCTCGTCCGCAAAGCCGGACAGGTCCCAGCCCTCCAGCGCCACCACCTCGACGCCGTCAACCTCAGGCATCCGGTCGACGAGATGCGCCTGGGCCAGCACCAGCCTCAGGCCGGTCTCGGCGATGGTGCCGGCCAGCCGCTCGCGCGGATGCTCGGGGTCCAAGGGCAGGTACGCCCCGCCGGCCTTGGCGATGCCGAGCAGCGCCACCACCATCTCCACCGACCGCTCGGCCGCCACCCCGACCAGCACGTCCGGCCCGACGCCCTTCGCCGCCAGCGCCCGGGCCAGCCGGCTGGTCCGCCGCTCCAGCTCGGCATAGCTCAGCCGCTCCGCGCCGAACACCAGCGCCTCCGCCTCCGGTGTCGCCCGCGCCTGCCGTCCGATCAGTGACAGCACCGTCGGCACCGCCTCATAGGCCACATCCGTCGCGTTCCAGGCGGACAGGCGCTCACGGTCCGCATCGGTCTGGAGGTCCAGTCGCGCCAGCGGTCGGTCGGGATGCGTCACGACCTGCTGCAGCACCGCGACGAAGCTGTCGCGCCAGCGCTCCACCGTCGCCCGCTCGAACAGCTCGGTGGCATAGGTCAGCTCGGCGGAGATCCGCCCGGCCTCGTCCTCCGCCGTGGTCAGGCTCAGGTCGAACTGGGCGCTGCCGCCGGACCGCGCCAGGACCTCGGCCCGCACATCGCCGAGGCGCAGCGCCGCCGCATCGCGCCGCCGGCCATGCTGCATCATCACCTGGAACAGCGGGTTGCGGCTCAGGCTGCGCTCGGGGTTGAGCGCCTCGACCAGCCGTTCGAAGGGCAGCGCCTGGTGCGACTGGGCGGCCAGCGCCGTGTCGCGCACCGCCGCCAGCAACGACCGGAAATCCGCCCGGCCGTCGACCTTGACCGGCAGCACCTGGGTGTTGACGAAGCAGCCGACCACCGCCTCGACATCCTGGCGCTGGCGGTTGGCGACGGGCACGCCGACGCGCAGATCATCCCGCCCGCCGAGCCGCCGCAGCAGCACGGAGAAACCGGCCAGCAGCACCATGAACAGGGTCGCACCCTGCCGCTGCGCCAGCGTCCGCAGCGATGTCGAGAGGTCGTCCGGCAGGTCGAAGGCGACGGTGTCGCCGCGCCAGCTCGGCTCGCTCGGGCGCGGCCGGTCGGCCGGCAGCTCCAGCGCCGGCTGCTCCGGGCCCAGCTTCTCCACCCAGGAGGCGAGCAGGCGTTCGCCCTCGCCGGCCTCCATCAGCTGGCGCTGCCAGACCGCGTAATCCGCGTACTGGATCTCCGGCGCGGCGCGCTGCGCCCGGCCCGACCGGTGGTCGTCATAGCCGCGCACCAGATCCTCGACCAGCAGGTCGAGCGACCAGCCATCGGCGACGATGTGGTGCAGGGTCAGCAGCAGCACGTGCTCGTCCGCCGCCAGCCGGACCAGGGTGGCGCGCAGCAGCGGGCCGGTGGCGAGGTCGAATGTCTGCCGCACCTCGGTGGCCGAGACCTCGTCGAGCCGGGCCTGCCGTCCGGCCGACAGGTCGATCCAGGCGAGGCTCACCGGCACCGGCGGCAGGATGCGCTGCCGCGGCTCGCCATCGACCTCCGGGAAGACGGTGCGCAGCGCCTCGTGCCGGGCGACCAGCCCGTCCAGCGCCGCCTGCAGCGCGGCCGGATCGAGGTCGCCCGACAGGCGCAGCCCGCCGGTGATGTGGTAGGCCGCGCTTTCCGGCTCCAGCTGCCACAGCAGCCAGAGGCGACGCTGGGCGTGCGACAGCGGCAGGTCGCCGTCGCGCGGCGCCGGCACGATCGGCAGGCGCTGGGCGCTGATGCCCTTGGCGTCGAGCTGGACCAGGAACTGCCGGCGCTTGTCGGCCGGCAGGGCGGCGACGCGCTCGGCGATCGCGCGCATCGGATCGGCCAAGGTCATGTCGTTCATTCGGACAGCTCCAGCGCGTCCAGGAGGTCGGACATCGCATTCAGTTCCGCCGCGGCGTCGGCGCGGCCATGTCGGTCGATCAGCGCGGCCAGGCCGGCAATGGTGCGGGCCTCGAACAGCGCCGCCAGCGGCAGCTCCACGCCCAGGGTCTGGCGCAGCCGCGACGCCACCCGGGTCGCCAGCAGCGAGTGCCCGCCGAGTTGGAAGAAGTCGTCGTGCCGGGAGACATGGGCGAGGCCGAGGACGTCCTGCCAGATGCGGGCGATGGCCTGCTCGGTCTCGCCCTCCGGCTCGGCCAGGGTCTCGGCCGCGCTCTCCCAGTCCGGATCCGGCAGCGCCTTGCGGTCCAGCTTGCCGTTGGCCGAGACCGGCAGGGCCGCGAGCCCCATGATGCGCGACGGCACCATGTAGTCCGGCAGCAGCGCCGACAGGTGCCTCTTCAGCTCGGCCTCGTCCGGCTGGGCATCGCCGGCGGCGTAGCCGACCAGGCGGCCCTCCCGCAGCACCACCACCGCGTCCCGCACGCCGGGATGGGAACGAAGGGCGGCCTCGATCTCGCCGAGCTCGATCCGGAGGCCGCGCAGCTTCACCTGGTGGTCCAGCCGGCCGAGATACTCGATCGCCCCGTCCCCGCGGCGCCGCACCCGGTCGCCCGACCGGTACATCCGGCTGCCCGATGGCCCCTGCGGATCCGGCACGAACCGCTCCGCCGTCAGGTCCGGACGGCCGAGATACCCCCGCGCCAGGTTCACCCCGGCGATGTACAGCTCCCCGGCCACACCCTCCGGCACCGGATTGAGATCGGCGTCGAGGATGTGGATCCGGGTGTTGGCGATCGCATGCCCGATCGGCACGCTGCGCTGTCCCTCCTCCGGCCGGCAGGCCCAGAAAGTGACATCGATCGCCGCCTCGGTCGGGCCGTACAGGTTGTGCAGCTCCGCCCGGGTCTGGCCCAGCACTTCGTCCTGCAGCGCCATCGGCAAGGCCTCGCCGCTGCACAGGATCCGGCGCAGGCTGGTGCAGGCCGGCAGCTCGCCCGACGCCGCGAACGCCCCCAGCATCGACGGCACGAAGTGCAGCGTCGTGATCCCCTCCGCCCGGATCACCTCTCCGAGGGCGGCGGGATCGCGATGAGCGCCCGGCTCCGCCACCACCAGGCAGGCTCCGGTCATCAACGGCCAGAAGAACTCCCACACCGACACGTCGAAGCCGTAGGGCGTCTTCTGCAGCACCCGGTCCCCCGGACCGATGCCGTATTCCGCCTGCATCCATTGCAGACGGTTCAAGAGGCCCTTGTGGCTGTTGCCCACCGCCTTCGGCTTGCCGGTCGAGCCGGAGGTGGTGATGCAGTAGGCCAGGCTCTCCGGATGCCAATCCACCACAGGCGCCTCGTCCGCAAAGCCGGACAGGTCCCAGCCCTCCAGCGCCACCACCTCGACGCCGTCAACCTCAGGCAGCCGGTCGATGAGATGCGCCTGGGCCAGCACCAGCCTCAGCCCGGTCTCGGCGATGGTGCCGGCCAGCCGCTCGCGCGGATGCTCGGGGTCCAAGGGCAGGTACGCCCCGCCCGCCTTCATGATGCCGAGCAGCGCCAGCACCATCTCCACCGACCGCTCGGCCGCCACCCCGACCAGCACGTCCGGCCCGACGCCCTTCGCCGCCAGCGCCCGGGCCAGCCGGCTGGTCCGCCGCTCCAGTTCGGCATAGCTCAGCCGCTCCGCCCCGAACACCAGCGCTTCCGCCTCCGGCGTCGCCCGCGCCTGACGCCCGATCAGCGACAGGACGTTGGGGACGCGCTCATAGGCGATGTCCGTTGCGTTCCACTGCGACAGGCGCTCCAGATCCTCCGCGGTCGGCAGGGCAAGCGTGCCCAGCCTTGCGGCGGAGTCGTTGGCCAGCCGCCGCAGCAGCGCCTCGAGCTGCCGCATCAGCTGGGCGATGCGATCCTGGTCGAAGGCGTCGCGCCGCCAGCTCCAGCCGATCTCCAGGTCTCCGCCCGCCTGCACCGTCAGGGTCAGGGCGTAGTTCGTCGTCTCCAGGTTCGCGACCGGGCCGAAGCGCAGCCCCTTGCCGTCGCGTTCCCGCAGCGCCTGGTCGACCGGATAGTTCTCGAACACCAGGATCGTGTCGAACAGCGCCCGTCCGCCATGCCCGGCCCAGCCCTGGATCTCGTAGAGCGGCGTGTGCTCGTGCTCCCGCAGCGCCGCATTCTCCGCCTGCAGATCCCGCAGCCAGTCGCCGACCCGCCCCGCCGGATCCAGCGCCGGCGCCACCGGCAGGGTGTTGATGAACAGCCCCAGCAGCGCCTCGGCGTCGCCCAGCTCCGCCGGACGCCCCGACACCGTCGCCCCGAACACCACCCGGCGCTGCCCGGTGATCCGCGACAAGAGCAGGGCCCACGCCCCCTGCAGCACCGTGTTCAGGGTCACGTGCTCGCGCCGGGCAAAGGCCTTCAGCGCCTCCGTCGCCGCCGCATCCAGCCGCAGCTTCCGGCTGTCATGCCTAGGCTCGGGCTCCGGCGCCGGCAGCGCCGCGGCCAGAAGCGTCGGCTCCTCCACCCCGGACAGCCGTTCCCGCCAGAAGCTCTGGTCCGCCGCCTGGTCGCGCCGGCCGAGCCAGGCGATGTAGTCCCGGTACCGGCCCGCCGGCAGCGCCGGGGCCGCGCCGTGGTACCGCGTCAGCACCTCGCCGATCAGCCGCGACGTGCTCCAGCCGTCCAGCAGCAGATGGTGGCTGGTCAGGATCAGCCGGTGCCGATCTTCCGCCGTCCGCACCAAGAGCACCCGCAAGAGCGGCGCCGCCGCCAGGTCGAAGCCCCGCGACCGGTCCGATGCGGCGAGATCCGCCAGCGCCGGCTCCAGATCCGGCCGGCCCCGCCAGTCCAGCCGCTCCACCGGCGACGGCACCCGCCGCCGCACCAGCTGCAAGGGCTTGTCGCCCTGCCACAGGAACCCCGTGCGCAGGATCGCGTGGCTCTCCACCGCCGCCTCCCAGGCCCGGGCGAAGCGGCCGGCGTCCAGCCCGTCCACATCCACCCGGATCTGCGTCACATACAGCTCCGGCACCTGCAGGCTGTGGAACAGCATCCCCTGCTGCATCGGCGACAGCGGGTACAGATCCTCCACCTCCGCCGCCGGCACCGGCAGCGCGTCGAGCTCCGCCTGCGTCAGACCGGCCAGCGGCACATCCGACGGCGTCAGACCGCCTGCCCCCGGGGAGGAGCACAGCGCAATCAGCGCTTCCAGCTCCGCCGCGAAGGCCTGGGCCAAGCCCTCGATCGTGCCGGCGTCGTGCCGGGCGGCGCTGAACAGCCAGGTCAGGCCCAGCACGCCCTCCGCCACCTGGCCGTTCACCACCAGCTCGGCCCCGAGCGGCGAACCCTCCGACTGGTCCTGCCCGGCGCTCTCCCGCGCCAGGGCGAACGCCCCCGCCGTCACACCGTCGAACCGCCCCAGATAATTGAATGTCACTGCCGGCCACGGCCGGCCCGACAGAGCCGCCTGCACCTCGGGCGAACCCATGTAGCGCAGCACGCCGTAGCCGAGGCCGCGGTTCGGCACCGCCCGCAGCTGTTCCTTCACCGCCTTCAGCGAGGCTTCCGGATCCTCCGCCGGAGTCAGCCGCACCGGGTACAGGCTGGTGAACCATCCCACCGTGCGGCTGAGGTCCAGCCCGCCCAGCGCCTCCCGGCCATGGCCCTCCAGCGCCACCAGCGCCGAGGCCTGCCCGGTGTGCCGGCACAGCGCCCGCGCCAGCGCCGTCAGCAAGAGGTCCTCCACCCCGGCCCGCCACGCCCGCCCCGCCGTCACCAGCCGTTCGGTCAGATCCCGATCGAAGCGCTGCCGGTGCTCCGCCCGCTCCGTGTCCGCCCCCTCCGGCCGTGCCGCCGGGAAGGCCGACGGGCCGTCCAGCACGCCCTGCCAGTACGGCAGTTCCGCCAGCAGCTCCGGGCTCGCCGCATGGGCCTGCAGCACCCGGCCCCAGGCCCCGTAGCCGCTGCTCGCCTCCGGCAGGGCGATGGCCTCCCCGGCCACGGCCTGGCCGTAGGCCGCCTGCAGGTCCTCCAGCAGGATCCGCCATGACACGCCGTCCACCACCAGGTGGTGGATCACCAGCAGCAGACGCTGGGTGCCGTCCCGGCGTTCGACCAGCGCCGCCCGCAGCAGCGGGCCCCCGGCCAGGTCCAGGCTGCGCTGGGCGTCCTCCGCCACGGCCGTCTGTTCGGCCTCGTCGGCGACGCTGCGGACCCACAGCCAGTCCTGCTCCTCAGGCTCGGCATAGGCCTGGGTCCAGGCGCCGTCCGCGCCCCGCACGAAGCGCAGCCGCAGCGCAGCGTGATGGCCCACCACCGCCGCAATCGCCCGCCGCAGCGCCTCGGCCTCGAGCCGTTCCCGCGGCGCCAGCAGCACCGACTGGTTCCAGTGCTGCCGCCCCGGGATCGCCGCCCCGAAGAACCAGCGCTGGATCGGCAGCAGCGGCGCCTCGCCCGTCGCCGCCTCCTCCACCACTGCAACCTCGCGCCCGACCACCGCCGCCAGACCCCGCACCGTCTGGTGCTCGAACAGCTGCCGCGGCGTCAGCACCAGACCCGCACGACGCGCCCGCGACACCACCTGCAGCGACAAGATTGAGTCGCCGCCCAGCTCGAAGAAGTTGTCCTCCCGGCCCACCTGACGCAGGCCCAGAACCTCCGACCAGATGCGGGCGATGGCCTGCTCGGTCTCGCCCTCCGGCTCGGCCAGGGTCTCGGCGCTGCCTTCCCATTCCGGCGCCGGCAAGGCCTTGCGGTCCAGCTTGCCGTTGGCCGAGACCGGCAGGGCCGCGAGCCCGACAATCCGCGACGGCACCATGTAGTCCGGCAGCAGCGCCGACAGGTGCCGCTTCAGCTCGGCCTCGTCGGGCTGCGCCTCGCCGGCGGCGTAGCCGACCAGGCGGCCCTCCCGCAGCACCACCACCGCGTCCCGCACGCCGGGATGGGAACGAAGGGCGGCCTCGATCTCGCCGAGCTCGATCCGGAGGCCGCGCAGCTTCACCTGATGGTCCAGCCGGCCGAGATACTCGATCGCCCCGTCCCCGCGGCGCCGCACCAGGTCGCCCGACCGGTACATCCGGCTGCCCGATGGCCCCTGCGGATCCGGCACGAACCGCTCCGCCGTCAGGTCCGGGCGGCCGAGATACCCCCGCGCCAGGTTCACCCCGGCGATGTACAGCTCCCCCGACACACCCTCCGGCACCGGATTGAGATCGGCGTCGAGGATGTGGATCCGGGTGTTGGCGATCGCATGCCCGATCGGCACGCTGCGCTGTCCCTCCTCCGGCCGGCAGGCCCAGAAAGTGACATCGATCGCCGCCTCGGTCGGGCCGTACAGGTTGTGCAGCTCCGCCCGGGTCTGGCCCAGCACTTCGTCCTGCAGCGCCATCGGCAGCGCCTCGCCGCTGCACAGGATCCGCTTCAGGCTGGTGCAGGCCGGCAGCTCGCCGGACGCCGCGAACGCCCCCAGCATCGACGGCACGAAGTGCAGCGTCGTGATCCCCTCCGCCCGGATGATGCGACCCAGCGCCTCCGGATCCCTGTGCACCCCGGGCTCGGCCACCACCAGGCAGGCCCCGGTCATCAGCGGCCAGAAGAACTCCCACACCGACACGTCGAAGCCGTAGGGCGTCTTCTGCAACACCCGGTCTCCCGGACCGATCCGGTACTCCGCCTGCATCCATTGCAGACGGTTCAACAGCCCCTTGTGGCTGTTGCCCACCGCCTTCGGCTTGCCGGTCGAGCCCGAGGTCGTGATGCAGTAGGCCAGACCCTCCGGATGCCAGTTCACCACCGGCGCCTGCTCCGGATAGCCGGACAGGTCCCAGCCCTCCAGCGCCACCACCTCGACGCCGTCAACCTGCGGCAGCCGGTCGATGAGATGCGCCTGGGCCAGCACCAGCCTGAGGCCGGTCTCGGCGATGGTGCCGGCCAGCCGCTCGCGCGGATGCTCGGGGTCGAGCGGCAGATACGCCCCGCCGGCCTTGGCGATGCCGAGCAGCGCCAGCACCATCTCCACCGACCGCTCCGCCGCCACCCCGACCAGCACGTCCGGCCCGACGCCCTTCGCCGCCAGCGCCCGGGCCAGCCGGCTGGTCCGCCGCTCCAGCTCGGCATAGCTCAGCCGCTCCGCCCCGAACACCAGCGCCTCCGCCTCCGGTGTCGCCCGCGCCTGCCGTCCGATCAGTGACAGCACCGTCGGCACCGCCTCATAGGCCACATCCGTCGCGTTCCACCGCGCCAGACGGTCCTCATCGGCGGCCGTCAGCAGGCCGATGGTTCCCACCACCCGGTCCGGGGCCGACACCATCCGGCGCAGCACCGCGACGAAGCTGTCACGCCAGCGCTCCACCGTCGCCCGCTCGAACAGCCCGGAATCGAACTCCATCCGGCAATCGATGCCGTTGCCCTCGGCGGCGACGTCCAGCGACAGGTCGAACTGGGTGGTGCCGGTGTCGACGTCGATCAGTTCGGCCGCCACCCCGTCCAGCGCCAGGGGCGCCGCGTCGCGGCTGGCGCGGAAGTTGAACAGCGACTGGAACAGCGGCGCGTGCCGCGCGTTGCGGGCGACGCCGAGCCCGTCCAGCAGCAGCTCGAACGGCACATCGGCTTGGTCGAGCGCGGCCATCGCCTCGCCGCGCAGCCGGCGGCACAGAGCCCGAACCGTGAGACGAGGATCGAGCCGGACGCGGTAGACCTGGGTGTTGACGAAGAAGCCGAGCAGGTCCTGGACCTCGGCCCGGCCGCGCGCGGCGTTGGGCACGCCGACGGCGAAATCCGACTGGCCGGAGAGGCGGCCGAGCAGGACCTGCCAGGCGGCGAGCAGCACGACGAAGGGCGTGCAGCCCTCTTCCCGACACAAAGCCTGGACCGAGCGGACCAGATCCGGCGGCAGCAGGAAATCGATGCGACCGCCGGGGCGGTTGCCCTCGGCGTCGCGCGGTCGGTCGGTCGGCAGGGCCAGCACCGGCACGTCGTCGCCGAGATAGTCCTTCCACCGCGCCACGACCTGGTCGCGGCGCTCGCCGGCAAAGCGCCGGCGCTGCCAAGCGGCATAGTCGGCATAGCCCAGCGCCGGGGTGGGCAGCGGACGCCCCCGGCGGGCCGGGTCGCTTAGCGCCTCGCCATAGGCGCGGGCGAGGTCGCGCACCAGCACCGCGGTCGACCAGGCATCGACGACGATGTGGTGCATCACCAGCAGCAGCACCCACTCGCCGTCTTGCGGCTCCCCGCGCCGGGCCAGGGCGACGCGCAGCAGCGGCGGCCGGCCGAGGTCGAAGGGCCGGCGCACCCGCGCCTGCAGCCAGGCGGACAGTGCCTGCTCCGCGCCCGGCGTCCCGGCCGCCGGCAGCACGGCATGCTCGATCGCGACATCGACCTCCGGCAGCACCACCTGCCGCGGCTCTCCCTCCCCGCCCTCGAAACGGGTGCGCAGCACGGCGTGGCGCTCGACCAGCCGGCGGAACGCGGTCTCCAGCGCCGGCACGTCCAGCCGGCCCTGCAGCCGCAGGGCGCGGACCGAGTTGTAGGCCGCGCTTTCCGGGTCGTAGTGCTGCAGGAACCACAGGCGCTGCTGCTGGAAGGACAGCGGGGCCGGGGCCTCGCCGCCGCGCGGCCGGATCGCGTCAGGATCCACGGCGTCGTCGTCCAGCAGCAGCGCGAGCAGCGCGTCGGTGTCGATGAGATTCATAGTCTCGTCGGGCATGATGCTCAGGGAGCCTTGGCCTGCCGCGCCTTCTCCAGAAGCGCCGCCCGTTCCGCCTCGCCCATCCCGTCGAGGCTGAGGCGGAGCGTGGCGATCTGGTCGACCCGCCCCGGCGCCGCATGGCCGCGCAGCGCCTGGGCCAGGGCGGCGATGCTGGGATGGTCGAAGACGATGCCGGGCGGCACCTCGACCTGGAACAGCTTGCGGATGCGGGCGACCAGCTTGATCACCTGCAGCGAGTTGCCGCCGATGTCGAAGAAGTCGTCGGTGACGCCGATCGCCTCGGCCGGCCGGTCCAGCAGCTCCGCCGCCATCTGGCGCAGCAGGGTCTCGACCGGGTCGCGCGGCGCCACCTTGGCGCTGGCCTCGACCAGGGTCGCCGGATCGGGCAGGCCGCGGCGGTCGATCTTGCCGTTGGCCAGGCGCGGCATCCGGTCGAGCGCCACGATCTGCGCCGGCACCATCGGGCCGGGCAGGCGCGCCGCCAGGGCCGGGCGCAGCGCCGCAGCGTCCGTTTCGCCCGAGGCCAGGGTGACGAAGCCGACCAGCCGCGCCTCCCCACCTTCCGGCCGATGCACGATGACGACCGCCTGCTGCACGCCGTCGAGCGCCTGCAGCGCGGCCTCGACCTCGCCCGGCTCGACCCGGAAGCCGCGGATCTTCACCTGGTGATCGGCCCGGCCGACCACTTGCAGGCGGCCGTCCGGAAGATGCCGCGCCAAGTCGCCGCTGCGGTAGAGCCGCCGGCCCTCATGCTCGACGAAGGCGCCGGCCGCATCGTCGTGCAGATAGCCGCGACTGAGCTGGGCGCCGCCGATATGCAGTTCGCCCACCGCGCCGGTCGGCGCCGGCCGGCCGGCCGCGTCGAGCACCAGCACCGCACTGCCGGCCAGCGGACGGCTCAGCGGCAGCGCATCGCCGGCCCAGACCGGGGCCGCGGGGTCATGGGCATGCACCAGCACGCCGACCGTGGTCTCGGTCGGGCCGTAATGGTTGAACACCCGGCACTGCGGCGCCACGGCGAGGATGCGGTCGACCAGCGCCCTCGGCGTGGCCTCGCCGCCCAGGATCAGCGTCGCCGGCAGCAGCACCGGCTGCGGCGCGTCGAGCAGCGCCGCCAGATGCGACGGCACCAGCTTGGCGCAGTCGATCCCGTGCCGCCGCAGGAAGCCGGCGAAGGCGGCGCCGTCGGCCATCTCCGCCTCGTCCGCCACCGCGAGGCAGGCGCCATGGCGCAGCGCGCCGAACAGCACGGTGTTGCCGAGATCGGCGGCGACGGTCGAGGTCAGGGCGAAGCGCCGGCAGCCGGCAAGGCCGAGCGCCTCGCTGACCGCCTCGACATAGGTGCGGAGCTGGCCGTGCTCGATCACCACGCCCTTCGGCGTGCCGGTCGAGCCGGAGGTGAACAGCACATAGGCGACGCGGGCCGGATCATCGTCGCCGAGGTCGGGGAGGTCCGCCGAAACCGGCTCCGCCATCGCCGCGGCCAGCGTGTGGACCGGGATCGTGTCGGAGGCGACCGGGTCGGCCGCGTCGGTCAGCGCCAGCACCGGCCTGGCCTGGTCGAGCAATAGCTGCCGCCGCGCCTGCGGCCATTGCGGGTCGAGCGGCAGATAGGCGCCGCCGGCGCGCCAGACGGCGAGCAGCGCGACGACCATGTCGGCCGAGCGCGCCATGTCGAGCGCGACGATGGCCTCCCGGCCGACGCCCTGGGCGGCGAGCCAGGCGGCCAGCGCATCGACCCGCGCATTCAGCCCGGCATAGTCGAGGGCGATGCCGCTGCCGGCCAGGACCGGCGCCGTCGGGGTCTCGTGAGCCCAGCGGGCGATCAGCGCCGGCAGCGACCGGCCAGGCGCCGGGGCCTGCGCCGTGGCGTCGAAGGCTGCGAGCCGCGCCCGCTCCGCCGCGCCGACCGGCGACAGGGCGCCGAGCGGCGTGTCGAGCTCGTCGGGCAGTTCGGACAGCAGGGTCACGACCTGCTCCAGCAGCGTTTCCATCGCCGCGTCGCCGTAGCGGCCGCCATCCCAATGCAGGGCGACGGCACGGAGGCTGCCGTCCTCGGCGAGGTCGGCCTGCAGCGCCAGCTCGAAGGGCTGGCTGCCGTCCGCCGAAACCAGGCGCCAGGCATCGTCATCGGCCATATGGCTCGCGATGCGGAAGCCGGCGACAAGATGGTCGCTGCGGCCCGGCGCCTCGACCGCCCAGTGCTCCTGCCAGCCGCGATGGCTGTCGAGCACCGGGGCGAGACGGTCAAGGAAGGCCGCAAAGGTCCCGGCCGGGTCGGCCGCCAGCCGCAGCGGCAGCACCTTGTCGAACGGACCGACCGTCTTGGCGAAGGCGTCGTAGTCGCGGCGGCAGTCATGCTGCCAGCCCGCCACCAGCTCGGCCCGGCCGGAGATGCGAGCCAGCAGCGCCCACCAGGCCGCCTGTAGCACCGCGTCGAGCCCGATGCCGCGCGCGGCGGCGAGATCCGCCAGCCGCCGGGCGACGGAGGCGTCGATCGCGGCCTCGAGACTGCCACGCACGGCCGGGCCGGCGTCGGGATGGCGATAGGGCAGATGCAGGGCCGGCGGCGCCGAAGGGCCGAGATGGTCCTGCCAATAGCGACGGCCTTCGTCGGCATCCTCGTCGGCCGCCATCTCGGCGCGCCATTCAACATACTGCGCGTAGGCGACGCCGTCCTCGTTGGCCGGCACGGCGGCACCCGCAACTTCGTCGCGCAGCGCGCGAAGGATCAGGTCGAGCGCGCCGCGATCGGCCGCCAGCGGCGAGGCCAGCAGCGCCATGCGCCACTCCGCGTCGCCCAGCCGGTAAAGCGTGGCCCGCAGGGTCCGGCCGGAGCCGAGGTCGAACCCGGCGTCCCTCTGCGCCGCCAGATCCCGGGCCATGGCCTCGGCCGCATCGGCCCGGCCGCGCAGGTCGTGCGCGGACCAGGCCGGCTCGGCCGGAGCGTCGAGCGGCCGGGCACGCAGGCCACGAAAGCCGGGGACGGCGACGAAGGCGGTGCGCAGGATGTCGTGCCGGCCGGCGACGCGCAGCAGGGCCGTGCGCAGCCGCGCCTCGTCCAGCTCGCCGGCGATGGCGACGACCAGGGTCGCGACAGCCTCGGGATGCTCCGCGGCGACGCGCTGCTCGGGGCCGAGCGGCCAGGTCTCGGCCCCGGCGGAGAGGGCGAGGTCGGTCATTGCGCGTCCCCCTGCCCGAGGCTGCTGCGGTCGACCATGTCGCCCATCGCCACGACGATGCGGCGCGGCCCCTCATACGGGTCGCGGGCATGGGCGGCGAGCATGTTGTCGAGCATCACCACATCGCCGCGGCGCCAGTCGAAGCGCACGGCGCAGGCCTCGTACAGCTCGCCGATCAGGTCCATCACTGCGTCCTCGATCGGCGAGCCGTCGCCGTAGAACACCTGGCGCGGCATCCGCTCCGGCCCGACCATGGCCAGCAGGTCCTCGCGCACATCGGCGTCGAGGCAGCGGGTGTGGTGCAGCTGGACCTGGTGGAAGAAGGAGCGCTCGCCGGTCAGCGGATGGGTGATCACCGCCGGGCAGCGGGTGCGGGTCTGCAGCTCGTCCTTCCCGATCCAGGCGAAGTCGACCCCGGCGGCGCGGCAGCGGGCCTCGACCTCCTCGCGGCTGTCGGTCTTGAAGAAGTCGCGCCAGTCGACGTCGAGATTCTCGGTGAAGGTGCGGACATAGGTCAGGCCGAGGCGGTCGAAGCGTTCCGCCAGCTCGGCCGGCAGCCGGCGGTACAGCTCGCGGCAGTCGACGATCGGGGTGGCGCCGCCGACCGGGGACGGCTGCTCGCAGAAGAACCACTGCTTGCGCGGCCAGCGCGGCAGGTGCGAGCTCTCATTGTGATAGAGGATCATCTTCCGCTCCGGATACGGCGTGGAGCGGTAGGTGTTGCGGCCGCCTTCCTTCTTCGGCAGGTCGCCATAGGAGCCGTAGAGGCCGGGCTGCAGCGCCTCGGCGAAGGCCTCGAACTCCTGCGGCGTGGTCAGGCCGAAGCCGCGGAACAGCAGGCCGGCATGGCGCCGCAGCCAGCCCTCGACCTGATCGCGATGCGCGGCGGCCCAGGCCACGGCGTCGAGATCGGCGCTGGCCGGCTCGACCACCAGCGGGAAGATCGCGCCCGGGGTCAGGGACGAGGTCCGCACCAGCTCGCGCGCCGGCGCCGCGGCAGTGGCCGGACGGGCGGCGGGGGATGCGAACTTCTTCAGCTTGTCCAGCTTGGCGCCCATGCGGGCGGTGGTCTCGGACGGCGACGCGGTCGACGACATCGCGGACTCCTCCAGGGGGGGAAGGGTGAAGCCGCTCAGCGAGCGGTCCGGGGTTTCGGCGATCTGCTCCAGCAGCGAGGTCCAGGCGGCCACCAGCCGCCCGACCCGCGGCCGGGCGAACAGGTCGGTGGCGAAGACCCATTCGCCTTCCAACCCCTGCGCGGCGCGGGGGCCGAGCGGGTCGAGGAACAGCGCCATGTCGAATTTCGAGCCATGGGCCTGGGCGGGCCGCAGTTCGGCCGTCAGGCCGTCGACGCCGAAGCGGCCGCGCGGCGCGCTCTGCAGCACGAACAGCACCTGCACCAGCGAGTTGCGGGCGCGGTCGCGCGGCGCGCCGACGGCCTCGACGATCTGGTCGAAGGGCAGCAGCGGCTGTTCGAAGGCCTGCAGCGAGTCCTCGCGCACCCGGTCCAGCAGTTCGGCGAACGGGGTCGTTCCGGTGGGGCGGGCGCGCAGCGGCAGGACGTTGACGAAGAAGCCGACCAGCCGGTCCAGCTCGCGCCGCGGCCGGCCGGCGACATCGGTGCCGATGACGAAATCGGTGGCGCCGGTCACGCGGTGCAGCAGCGCCTCGAACGCCGCCAGCAGCACCATGAACAGCGTGCCGCCGCGGGCATGGCCCAGCGCCTCGAGCCGCGCGACCAGCGGCCCCGGCAGGCTGAATCGAATGCTGTCCCCGGCCTGGGAAGCCACGGCCGGACGGGGGTGGTCGGCCGGCAGCTCCAGCCGGTGCGGAACATCGGCGAGGCGGTCGCGCCAGAACGCCTTCTGCCGGTCCAGCCCCTCGCCCTGCAGCAGCCGGCGCTGCCACAGCGCGTAGTCGAGATACTGCACCGGCAGCGGCGCCAGCTCGGCCGGGCCGTGCTCCAGCGCGGCCCGGTACAGCGCGCCGAGATCGTCGATCAGCACGCCGATCGACCAGCCATCGGCGACGATGTGGTGCAGGCCAAGCAGCAGGCTGTGCTCTGCCGGCCCGAGCCGCAGCAGGGTGGCGCGCAGCAGCGGCGCCGCCGCCAGGTCGAAGGGCCGCCGCGCCTCCTCCGCCTCGATCTCGGCCAGCCGCGCCTCACGCCGGGCCGGGTCGAGGGTGGAGAGATCGATCTCAGGCAGCGCCAGGACGGCGTCGGCGTCGACCCGCGCCACCGGCACGCCGTCGGCATCCTCGGGATAGGCGGTGCGCAGGATCTCGTGCCGCGCCAGCAGCCCGGCTAGGGCGCGCTCCAGCGCCGGCCGGGACAGCGGGCCGGTCAGGCGCAGCTGGCCGGTGAGGTTGTAGGCGCTGCGGGCCGCCTCCCCCGCCAGCCGTTCGGCCAGCCACAGGCGCTGCTGCGCCAGGGACAGCGGCATCTCCGGCTGCCGCGACTCGGCCGTCACCGGCGGCAGCCCGGCCTCCGGCGCCCGGCGCGGCGCCGCGTCCAGCCGGGCGGCAAACTCGGCCAGGCTGTGCGGCGCGAAGACCTCGCGCAGCGCCAGCTCGACGCCGAATTCGGCCCGGATCCGGTCGATCGCCTGCATCGCCAGCAGCGAATGGCCGCCCAGGGCCAGGAACTGGTCGCCGCGGCCGATCGGCCCGCAATCCAGGAGGTCGGTCCAGATCGCGGCCAGGCGCTGTTCGGTCCCGCTCTTCGGCGGCTCACGATCCTGCGCCCCGGCGCCGGCCAACGGGCGGCGGTACAGATGCCAGGCCTGCAGCTCGCCCGAAGCCAGCCGGTCGCGGCAGGCGGAGCGCTGCAGCTTGCCGCTGGTGGTCTTCGGCAGGGTGCCGGGGTCCAGCAGAGCGATCAGCGCCGTCGGCTCCTGCTGGGCATCGGCGACGACGCGGTCGATCGCTTCGACCAGCGCCTCCGGCGCCGTCTTGCGCTGCGTGGTGCGGCTGATCTCGACCGCGACGCCGATGCTCTCGCGGCCGTCATGCTCGACCGCGAAGGCCGAGACCCGGCCCTTGCGGATCTGGGGCACGCCGGCCTCGACAGCCTTCTCGATGTCCTGCGGATAGCGGTTCTGACCGCGGATGATGATCACATCCTTGCGGCGGCCGGTGATGAACAGCTCGCCCTCGTGCAGGAAGGCGAGGTCGCCGCTGCGCAGCCAGACGCCCTCGCCCCGATCCAGGAACGCCTCGCCCGTCGCCTTCGGATTGCGCCAATAGCCGCGGGTGACGCTGCCGCCGGTCACCCAGACCTCGCCGACGGCATCCTCGCCGAGCGGTTGCAGCGTCTCCGGATCGACGATGCGCAGCTGCTCCGGCCGGATCGGCCGGCCGCTGCTGACCAGCTCGATGCCCTCGCCGCTCGGCACCACCCGGTGCGCCGCCAAGGCCTGCGGGTCGACGCGCAGCGTGACATAGGCGTGCGGCCGCGGGCTGCAGGACATGGTCAGCGTGGCCTCGGCCAATCCGTAGGCGGGGGCCAGGGTCTCGCGCCGGAAGCCGGCGGGGGCGAAACGGGCGGCGAAATCCGCCAACGTGTCGGCCCGCACCGGCTCGGACCCCGAGAAGGCGTATTGCCAGGAGCGCAGATCGAGCCCGGCCAGGGGCTTGTCGCTGACCCGCTCGCAGCACAGGCGGTAGGCGAAATCGGGGCCGCCGCTGAGGGTGGCGCCGAAGCGGTGCATCGCCTCCAGCCAGCGCGCCGGCCGGGCCAGGAAGTGCTGTGGCGCCATCAGCACCAGCGGGATACCGGCGAAGAAGGGCAGGATCAGCCCGGCGATCAGCCCCATGTCGTGATAGAGCGGTAGCCAGGAGACCAGCACGTCGTCGGCGGTGACGCCGCAGCCATGCACCATCATCCGCTGGTTGTCGATCAGGTTGGCGTGGGTGACCTCGATGCCCTTCGGGTTTGCGGTCGAGCCCGAGGTGTATTGCAGGAAGGCGATGTCGTCGCCCTTTGCCGGATGCGGGCGCCAAGCTTCGGCAAGGACCGAGGACAGAGCGTCGACCGCGATCACGTCGACGCCGTCCTGACCGGCGCAGAGGGCCTCGACCGAGGCGCGATGGGAACGGTCGGTCAGCAGCAGGCGGGCGCCGGCATCCTCGACCATGCCCTGCAGCCGCTCGACATGGTGGCGGCTCATGCCCTCCGGCGGGTAGGCCGGCACGGCGATCACCCCGGCATAGAGGCAGCCGAAGAAGGAGGCGACGTAGTCCGGCCCGCTGTTCAGCAGGATCAGCGCCCGGTCACCCGGCGCCGCCACGGCCAGGAGGTGCGCGGCGATCGTCCGCGCCCGCAGGTCGAGAGCGCGGTAGCCCAGGGTCTCGCCGACCGTCTCGCCGTCGGTCAGGAATCGCAGCGCCGGCCCTCCGTCATCGGCGGCGGCACGGCGGCGCAGCAGCTCGATCAGCGTCTCGGCATCGGCATAGTCGAGCGCCAGCGGGGCGGCGGCGTCGCGGCGCGGGCGAAGATCGAAGGCAGCGTCGCTCACGGCGAACCTCATGATACCGGCGAGAGGGAGAGATCGTGACCGTTGACGGCGCGCTGGGGCGCCGGCCCGGCCGCGGCGGGGCCGCTGCATTCGACCACCTGGCCGCGGTCGAGCTTGACCAGCTGATCGGCGAGCGGGAACCAGCGGTCGTCATGGGTGATGACCAGCACCGTCTTCCGCCGGGCCTTCAGCTCGGCCAGGACCTCGCGGTAGAACACGTCCTTGAACTGCGGGTCCTGGTCGGCCGCCCATTCGTCGAACACCATGACCGGCCGGTCCTCGAGGCAGGCGGCCACCAGCGCCAGGCGCTTGCGCTGCCCCTGCGACAGGTCGCGGGTGGAGAAGGCGCCGTCGCGGACCGCGACCTTGTGGTCGAGATGGAGCTGGCGCAGCCATCTGTTGGCGCGGTCGTCGAGCGACCCTTCCGCCGTCTCCAGCAGTGTCTCGAACAGATGGAAGTCGGAGAAGACGGCCGAGAACAGCTGCCGGTGTGCTTCGCCGCCCGGTGAGGCGAGTGCCTGGCCGTCGACGCGGATGGTGCCGGCCTCGGGCACGTAGAGGCCGGTGATCAGCTTCGCCAGCGTGGTCTTGCCGCTGCCGTTACCGCCGACCAGGAAGGTGACCTCGCCAGGCCGCAGCGTCAGGTCGACCGGACCGAGAGTGAAGACCTCGTCCTCACGCTCGTCATAGTAGCCGTGGGTCACGCCCTCCAGCACCAGGGTGACCTCGCGCCCGGCCGGCGGCGGTGCCGGGGCGCGGCCCCCTGCCCCCGTGTCCAGCTTCGCCAGCGTATCGCCGATACGGCCGAGCGCGACCCGGGCCATGCCGATATGCGGAATGTTGGCCAACAGCCCTTCCAGCGGGCCCATGATGTAGAGGAAGGCGATGACGTAGCCCGTGACGACCCCGGCATCCCCCGGCGCGATCCAGATCCGCGCGAACAGCGCCGTCCCGATCGTCGCCATGAACAGCAGCCGGCCCCAGCCATCGGCGAAGGCCAGCAGCGACAGGCCGCGGATGCGGCTGCGGGCCACCGCATCGATCGCCTCGGCCAGCACGACGTCGAGGAAGCGGCGCGCCTTGCCGGCGTTCAGCTTCAGCTCCTTGGCGCCGCCGTTCAGGGCCTCGAACTGGCTGAACAGCCGATCCTGGCCGCGGCCCGCTTCGCGGAAATGCGACAGCACGCGCCGGTAGCCGAGCTGATGGCCGATCGAGCCGAGCACCATCACCGCCGCGGCGAGCAGCAGGAAGGTCCAGGACAGGGTGACGAGATAGGCCAGGACGCCGAGGATGACGACACCGTTGGTCACCAGGATCGGCAGGCCCATGCAGAAGGTGGCGATGGCCGAGGCGTCGTCGGTCAGCAGCGACTGGATCCGCGCCCGACCGACGACCTCCAGCTGCCGGTAAGGGGCCGCCACCACCGCCTGGGCGATATGCTGCCGCAGCCCACCCAGCGCGCGCTGCCCCAGCCGGGCGAACAGGGCGCGCGACGAGACCTGCGCCGCCATCACCAGCAGCGCCGCGGCGACGAAGGGCAGCAGCCATTGCGGCAGCGCCTCCGCTGGCGCATGCAAGGCGCGGTTGATCAACAGCACCAGCAGCGCGCCGCCCAGCCCGCAGGCCAGGCTCGCGAGGATGGCGGCCGCGAACAAGGTGCGCGATCCGCGGAGCAGCATTCCGAGAAGCGACACGTCTTTCTCCGGCTCGGAGCGTCAGTGCAGGCCGTGCGCTTCCGCCATGGCGACGATGACCTTGCGCGGCCCCTTGAAAGGCGCCCGCGCATGGGCGGTGAGCATGTTGTCGAGCATCAGCACGTCGCCCGCCTGCCAGGGGAAGCTGATCTTGTGCGCCTCAAGCACCTCGCGGACGACGGCCAGCGTCTCGTCCTCGATCGGCAAGCCGTCGCCGTAATAGACGTTGCGCGGCAGGTCGGGCTCGTCGACCAGCTCCAGCAGGGTCGACCGCACCTCGGGCTCCAGGTTCGAGACATGGAACAGATGGGCCTGGTTGAACCAGAGCATCTCGCCGGTCACCGGATGGGCGATCGCGCCCTGGCAGACCTGGCGGGTGCGCAGCTCGCCGTCCGGCTTCCACTCGCAGTCGATGCCGTGGCCGCGGCAATAGGCTTCGACCTCGCCGCGATCCTCGGTGCCGAACACCTGCTGCCAGGAGACGTCGAGGCCGTTGCCGTAGTTGCGGACATACATCAGGCCCTTCGCGGCAAAGCGGTCGCGCAGCGCTGCCGGCATGGCGCGGTAGACGGCGCGGCTGTCGGCGATCGGCGTCTCGCCCCCTTCCGGTGCCGCCTGCTGGCAGTAGAACCAGATCTTCATCGGCCAATCCCGGGTGTAGGCCTGCTCGTTGTGCAGCGGGATGTGCTGATGCGGCGGGTATTCGGTCGAGGTGTAGACGCCCTGCGTCACCTTGCTGCGCGGGGTCGAGCCGAACTCATAGGTCAGGAGCGGGTGGCCGAAGCCGGCGGCGAAGCTACGGAAGGCGTCGGCGCCGTCCAGCGCGAAGCCGCGGAACAGCAGCCCGCCCTCAACGATCAGGTGACGGTCGACGACCGGCCGGATCTCCGGCAAGGCCTCGATCAGCGACGGGGTGCCGCCTGCGGGCTCGACCAGCAGCGGCAGGGAGCCCTCGTCGCGCAGCGGGCGGATCGTCAGCGTGGTCACGGCATCCATGGCGTGGGCACTCACTGAAGCGTGGCGGCCGGGCCGCCGTTCAGCCGTCGCGACAGGGCGGCGTCGACGACACCGAGCACTTCTGCCTGACGGGCGTGGATGAAGAAGTGGCCGCCCTCGAACAGGTCGATGGCGAAGCCGCCGCACGTCTCCCGGCCCCAGGCCTCGAGCGCGGGGCGGTCGAGATCGTCGCGAGTGCCGGCAAGGACATGCACCGGACAGGGCAGCGCCGGGCGCGGGCGGTAGGCATAGGCGCCGGCCATCATGAAATCGGCCCGCAACACCGGCAGCACGACCGCCATCAGTTCGGCATCGGCCAGCGCCTCCTCCGGCGTGCCATGATAGCCGCGCAGATCGGCGATCAGCTCGTCATCGCTGCGCGGCCGGGCCAGGTCGCGGTCGTCGCGCATCGCCGGCGCCTCGCTGCCGGAGGCGAACAGCACCAGCGGCGGCGCGGCGCCGCGCTCCAGCAGGGCATGTGCCAGCTCGAAGGCCAGGAGGCCGCCCAGGCTGTGGCCGAACAGGGCGTAGGGCCCGTCGATCAGGCTCTCGACCTCCGCTGCCAATGACGCGGTCAGGCGGACCGGGTCGGTCGACAGCGGCTCGCCGGCGCGGGCGCCGCGGCCGGGCAGTTCGACCGGATGCACCGCCAGCCAGGACGGCAGCGCCCGGCGCCATCGCGCATAGACCATGGCGCTGGCGCCCGAATAAGGCAGGCAGAACAGCCGGGCGGCGACGGCGCTCATCCGATCACTGCGCCGCGTCGGCCGGGGGGATGTCCGCGGTGGCCGGGCCGTCCATGTGACGGCGCAGCGACAGCGGCCGCATGTCGGTCCAGACCTCGGCGATATAGGCCAGGCATTCCGGCTTCGGGCCGGTCTTGCCCACGGCGGTCCAACCCGCGGGGATCTCCTTGTAGTCGGGCCAGATCGAATATTGCTCCTCGTGGTTGACCACGACGTGAAAGACGGTGTCGTCCCGATCGAAGGCCATCAGGCGCTCCTCGCCGATATCGCACGCAGAGATAAAGAGAATTTTACGGATTTTGCAGATGCAGCCACACGACACCCTGCCGAATTGGCTTCGGCTTGGCATCTTGACTTGGTCTTCTGCGCTGTCCGGTGGCTTGAAGGAGATCGATCAGGAGCCGACAACGTGCCTGGACTTCCTGTTCCCTTCTGGCTATGAATGATAATGATTTGCAGTTGCACTGCGAGTCAAGCCCGTTTTCGCCCTTCCCTGTTCCTCGTCCGGGAAGAGGCGAGCCGACCAGACGACGAGACGAATCCGCCGCTTGCCGGCGGCCGCCGACACGCCGGAATGGGCAGAGTCTCGCGGCCGCGGAAGGAGAAGACGATGGACGCCATACCCATTCCGCAGCCCGGCACGACCTTCCTGTCCTATGCCTCCACCCGGGCTCCCGTGACGACGTCGCGCCAGGGCGATTCGCTGACGGTGCGGCAGGCCGGCGCCGCGCCGCTGACGCTCCGGCTGACCGAAGGGCGGCTGTCGGTGACCGGCGCCGGATCGGGCGATGCCGCCCTGCGCGGCGTGTGCGCCGCCATCGAGGCCGCCTTCGGCTGGCATCCCGGGTGGGAGCGGCTGACGCTCGACCTTGGCGACGGCGCCACGGAGCTGGCCGACGTACTGCGCCGCCGCGGGGTCGCGGTCGAGACGGCCGATGCCCCGCTGACCGTGCTGCCGGAGCTGTTCATGCAGCAGGCCGACCTCTGGCACGGCCGGCCCGACCTGCCCGCCTTCCCGCAGCGCCATGTGATGACGGACGGCAAGCGCCACCCGCAGCGGCCGCCGAAGCCGCAGGGGATAGTCTATGCCCGCTGGATCCCGTGGCTGGAGCAGACCATCGCCTTCCGCGCCGCCACGGTGGAGGACGATCTCGGCCATCTGCACAAATGGATGAACGATCCGCGGGTCGCCGCCTTCTGGAACGAGGACGGCGATCTGGAGAAGCATCGCCGCTACCTGTCCGGGCTGATCGCCGACCCGCACATGGTGCCGCTGATCGCCACCTTCGACGGCGTGCCCTTCGCCTATTTCGAGATCTACTGGGCCCGCGAGAACCGGCTGGCGCCGTTCTACGACGTCCAGGACTACGACCGTGGCTGGCATGTCGTGGTCGGCGAGGACGCCTATCGCGGCCGCGCCTTCATCAGCGCCTGGCTGCCCTCGCTGACGCATTACATGCTGCTCGACGACTGCCGCACCCAGCGCATCGTCGGCGAGCCTGCGGCGGCACACCACCAGCAGATCCGAAACCTCGAGACCTCCGGCTTCGTGCGGATCAAGACCTTCGACTTCCCGCACAAGCGTGCGGCGCTGGTGATGCTGCTGCGCGAGCGCTTCTTCTTCGACCGGCTGTGGCTGCCGGCCGCCCCCGCCGCCCAGCCGGTGCTGAGCCGATGAGCCAGGACGCGATCCACGACGTCATCGGCGTCGGCTTCGGCCCGTCGAACCTGGCCCTGGCCATCGCGCTGGACGAGGCGCTGCGCCAGCGCGGCGCGGCGCTGAGCCATCATTTCATCGAGAGGCAGCCCGGCTTCACCTGGCACGGCGGCATGCTGCTGCCGGACAGCGACATGCAGATCTCCTTCCTCAAGGACCTGGTGTCGCTGCGGGACCCGACCAGCCCGCTGACCTTCGTCAACTATCTGCACCAGAAGGGCCGGCTGGAGGCCTTCATCAACCGCAAGACCTTCTTTCCCAGCCGGGTCGAGTTCAACGACTATCTCAGCTGGGCCGCCGCGCGCTTTGCCGAGCATTGCAGCTACGGCGAGGAGGTGACGGCGGTCGAGCCGGAGACGGCGCAGGGCATCGTCACCGGCCTGCGCGTGCGCTCGCGCACCGCCTTGGGCAGCGAGACCGTGCGGCGGACGCACAACCTGGTCGTCGCCACCGGCGGCAATCCGCGCATCCCGGCTGCCTTCGCCAGGCTCCGCGGCGAATCGCGGGTCTTCCATTCCTCCGGCTATCTCGACCGCATCCATGGGCTGGGCCTGGCGCGCCGCCCCTCCGCCCGGGTGGCGGTGATCGGCGGCGGCCAAAGCGCGGCGGAGATCACGCTCGACCTGCATGGCCGGTTCCCGCAGCTCGGCATCGACCTGCTCTTCCGCGGCCATGCGCTGAAGCCGGCCGACGACACCCCCTTCGTCAACGAGATCTTCAATCCCGGCTTCACCGACTACGTCTTCGGCCAGGGAGAGGCGCAGCGGGACGCGATCATCCGCGAGTTCCGCAACACCAATTACGCGGTGGTCGATGCCGACCCGATCGAGCGGATCTACGGCATCCTGTACCAGCAGAAGGTCCAGGGCGCGGCGCGGCTGTCGCTGTGCGGGCGCTGCGAGGTGACCGAGGCCGAGGCGGGCCCGGAGACGGTCGAGCTGACGGTGCGCGACGGCTTCGCCGGCATCGCTGCACGGCGCGGCTACGACGCCGTGGTGCTGGCGACCGGCTACGACCGCGACGGCGGGCGCCGCCTGCTGTCGGCGCTGGCCCCCTGGATCGAGGATTTCACGGGCGACCGCGACTACCGGCTGCGCACCCGGCCCGAGTTCCGGCCGCAGATCCACCTGCAGGGCCAGTCCGAGACCTCGCACGGGCTCAGCGACACGTTGCTCTCGGTGCTGGCGGTGCGGTCGCAGGAGATCGCGGAATCGCTGCTGGCGGCCAAGCGTCGGCGCGGTATCCCGCCCGACCTGCACGCCCCCGCCCCGCTGCGCCGCCTGGCTGTCAACGACGACTGAAATCCCGCAGCCCGGCCGCCGGTTTCCGGCGGCTGCAGATTCGCGTTGATATTCGTTTCAAATGAAACAATCATCCCGGCAAGACGCAATGACAGCCGCCGGGAGGACGCCATGACGCTCCGCTACATGCCGGGATTCGGCAACGATTTCGAGACCGAGGCCCTGGCCGGCGCCCTGCCCCAGGGCCAGAACTCGCCGCAGCGCTGCGCCTACGGGCTGTATGCCGAGCAGCTCTCCGGCTCGCCCTTCACCGCGCCGCGCGGCACCAATGAGCGGTCCTGGCTGTACCGGCTGCGGCCCTCGGTCAAGCATGTCGGCCGGTTCCGGGAGATCGAGCTGCCGCATTGGAAGACGGCGCCCCACGTGGTCCGCCACGGGCTGCCGCTGGGCCAGCTGCGCTGGGATCCGACGCCGATCCCGGACGAGAGGCTGACCTTCCTGACCGGAATGCGGACCATGACCACGGCGGGGGACGTGTTCACCCAGGCCGGCATGGCCGCGCATGTCTACCTGGTCACCGAATCGATGGTCGACGAGGTGTTCTACGACGCCGACGGCGAGCTCCTGATCGTGCCGCAGCAGGGCTCGCTGCGGCTGGTCACCGAACTCGGCATCATCGAGATCGGCCCGGCCGAGATCGCGGTGATCCCGCGCGGCATGAAGCTGCGGGTGGAGCTGGTGGACGGCCCGTCGCGCGGCTATGTCTGCGAGAATTACGGCGCCAAGTTCACCCTGCCGGACCGCGGCCCGATCGGCGCCAACTGCCTGGCCAATCCGCGCGACTTCAAGACCCCGGTCGCAGCCTTCGAGGAGAAGGACGGGCCGCACCGCGTCGTCGTCAAATGGTGCGGCGGCTTCCACGAGACCACGATCGACCACTCGCCGCTCGATGTCGTCGCCTGGCACGGCAACTACGCGCCGTACAAATACGACCTGCGCACCTATTCGCCGGTCGGCGCGATCAGCTTCGACCACCCGGACCCGTCGATCTTCACCGTACTGACCGCGCCGTCCGGCGAGGAGGGCACGGCCAATGTCGACTTCGTGATCTTCCCCGAGCGCTGGCTGGTGGCCGAGCATTCCTTCCGGCCGCCCTGGTACCACATGAACATCATGTCGGAGTTCATGGGCCTGATCTACGGCCGCTACGATGCCAAGGAGGAGGGCTTCCTGCCCGGCGGCATGAGCCTGCACAACTGCATGCTGCCGCACGGCCCCGACACCGACGCCTTCGCCAAGGCCTCGACCGCCGAGCTGAAGCCGGTGAAGCTGACCGGCACCCTGGCCTTCATGTTCGAGACCCGCTTCCCGCAGCAGCTGACCCGCTATGCGGCGGAGCTGCCGACGTTGCAGGATGACTATCCGGCCTGCTGGAGCGGGCTGGAGAAGAACTTCGACAAGACAAATCGGGAAGGAACCGGCCGATGAAGCTCGCCAGCCTGAGGGACGGGTCGCGCGACGGGCGCCTCGTCGTGGTCTCACGCGACCTGACCCGCTGCACCGCAGCCGGGGGCATCGCCCCGACGCTGCAGCGCGCGCTCGACGATTGGGACCATCTGCGGCCGCGGCTGGAGGCGCTGGCGCACGACCTCGAGCTCGGCGCTGTACCGAGTGAAAGATTCCGCGAGCACGACGCCCTCTCCCCCCTGCCCCGCGCCTATCAATGGGCCGACGGCTCGGCCTATGTGAACCACGTCGAACTGGTGCGGAAGGCGCGCGGCGCCGAGATGCCCGAGAGCTTCTGGACCGACCCGCTGATGTACCAGGGCGGCTCCGACGCCTTCCTGGCGCCGCGCGACCCCATCCGGATGGAGAGCGAGGCCTGGGGCATCGACCTGGAGGGCGAGGTCGCGGTCGTCACCGGCGACGTGCCGATGGGCGCCGGCCGCGACGCCGCGGCCGAGGCCATCAAGCTGGTCATGCTGGTCAACGACGTCTCCCTCCGCAACCTGATCCCGGCGGAGCTGGCCAAGGGCTTCGGCTTCTTCCAGTCCAAGCCGTCCTCCGCCTTCTCGCCCGTGGCGGTGACGCCGGATGAGCTGGGCGACGCCTGGGACGGCGGAAGGCTGCACCGACCGCTGCTGGTCGAGCTGAACGGCGCCCCCTTCGGCCGGGCCGACGCCGGGGTCGACATGACCTTCGACTTCCCGACCCTGGTCGCCCATGCGGCGAGGACGCGGCCGCTCGGCGCCGGCACCATCATCGGCTCCGGCACCGTGTCGAACCGCGATTCGGATGGTGGGCCGGGCAAGCCGATCGCCCAGGGCGGCCTCGGCTACTCCTGCCTGGCCGAGCTGCGCATGGTCGAGACCATCCTGTCCGGCGCGCCCAGGACGTCCTTCCTCCGCTTCGGCGACACGGTGCGGATCGAGATGAAGGACGCCCATGGCCATTCCATCTTCGGCGCCATCGAGCAAACCGTCGAGGAAGCTGCCGGGTAACGGCGGCGTTATGCATTTCGCGGCCCCGCCCGACCGTCTCGAGGCAAGCCCTCTTCTGCCTCAAAAAAGCCCACAAAACTCACAAAAATCGTTTGACACTCCAAGCACAGAAAGCTTGAAATCCAGCCTCGAAGGAATTTCTTTCGAAACGGACAGGTTGTCCGCCGCTTACCTGGCGAACTGTATCGGGATTTCACTGTCAGACTTGGGGCCACGGCGCGCGGAATCTCAGCAAATAGGATTTCTCGCGCCTCCTGGATGAAGGAGGGGGATGTGATTCACGGAAATAGGGTTTTGCTCTTTGCCCGTGTAGACTGGGCGACGCAGGCCGTGGCAGGAAGAATCGGAACAGCCTGAGCAGGACGCTGGTCGGCAGTCGCCGACATCGCATCGGACAACGGTTTGAGAGAAATCCCTTATGAGAATCCTCGTCACAGGCTCGCGCGGGCTGATCGGCACCGAGATCATGCGGCGCTTTGCCGAGGCCGGGCACCAGCCGGTTCCCTTCGACAGCGCCTATGAGCCCGGGTCGCCCGGCCATGGCGACATCCGGAACCTGGACCAGCTGCGGCAAGCCATGGCCGGATGCGGCGGCGTGGTGTCCCTCGCCGCAATCTCCCGCGTCATCACCGGCGAGCGCAACCCGGAGCTGTGCTGGGACATCAACGTCAACGGCACCGAGGCGGTGCTGAAGGTCGCGCTGGAGCAACCGGCCGACCGCCGCCCCTGGGTGGTCTATGCCAGCAGCCGCGAGGTCTATGGCGATTCGGCGACGCTGCCGGTGCCCGAGGATGCGCCGCTCGAACCCGTCAACATCTACGGCCGGTCCAAGGCCGCCGCCGAGGCCGCGGTCGGCCGCGCCCGCGAGGCCGGGTTGGCCACGGTGATCGTCCGCTTCTCCAACGTCTTCGGTTCCATTGCCGACCATCGCGACCGGGTGGTTCCGGCCTTCGCGCGGGCGGCCGCGACCGGCGGCACGATCTCGATCGAGGGCGCGGAGAACACCTTCGATTTCACCCATGTCGAGGATGTCGGCCGCGGCCTTTCCCTGCTGGTGGAGCGCCTGAACGAAGGCGACCGGACGCTGCCGCCGATCCACTATGTCGGTGGCCGGGCCGTGTCGCTGGGCGAACTGGCGGAGATGGCCCGGGCCGCCGCCCTGGCCCCGGTCGAGATCCGCACGGCGCCGCCCCGCAACTTCGATGTGGCGCATTTCCGGGGCGATCCGGCGCGGGCCGAGGCGCTGCTGGGTTGGCGGACCGAGATCTCGGTCGAGGAAGGGCTGCGCCGACTGATCCATGCCTATGCCGCCGATGCGGAGAGGCAGCAGCCCCAGATCGCTGCGAGCGCACCAGCGAAGTAGCATGCTTCGGACACATTTGCGGCGGGCTCCGTAGCCTCAGGCCGCAGGTAAGGATCTTGGAGGGCCGGCCACGCGTCACGTGGCCGGCCCTTTTTGCTGAGATCGGCGACCGCACCTCGATGTCTGTGGGTTCTGCTGGCGTGCCTCTTCCGAAGCCTGCCGCCTCGTATCAACGCCGGCAACTCCGGCTGATCAGATTTCGATATAATCTCTTGAGAAAACCATCCCATAAAACCTTACAAAAACTTTATTGACATCTCGAACCCTCAAAGTTTGAATCCGAACCCTGAAAGCTTCCGGCCGAAACCCTGACGAAACTAAGGTTTTGCGGCGAATCGCGCCCCCTAGAGGCCGCCGATCGAGCGAAACCAAGGCTTCATCGGAAAACTCTTGTCCGGATGCGTGGAACCTGAAGGCGCGAGTGCGGTCTTGCCGCCTTCGAGCAGGGGAACGCCGACCTTCATGAGAATCCTCGTCACGGGCTCGCGCGGGCTGATCGGCACGGAAATGATGCGATGCCTGGCGGCAGCCGGGCATCAGACGGTCGCCTTCGACATCGCCCATGAGCCGGGGACGCCCGGCCACGGCGACATCCGGAGCATAGACCAACTGCGGCAGGCCATGGCCGGCTGCGACGGCGTCCTGTCTCTCGCCGCCGTATCCCGCGTCATCACCGGCGAGCGCAACCCGGAGCTGTGCTGGGATATCAACGTCAACGGCACCGAGGCAGTGCTGAAGGTCGCGCTGGAGCAGCCCGCCGATCGCCGGCCCTGGGTGGTCTATGCCAGCAGCCGCGAGGTCTATGGCGATTCGGCGACGCTGCCGGTGCCCGAGGACGCGCCGCTCAGTCCGGTCAACATCTACGGCCGGTCCAAGGTGGCCGCCGAGGCAGCGGTGGGCCGCGCGCGCGAGGCTGGCCTCGCCACTGCGATCGTCCGCTTCTCCAACGTCTTCGGCTCTACCGCCGACCATCGCGACCGGGTGGTGCCGGCCTTCGCCCGGGCGGCCGCGACCGGCGGCACGATCTCGATCGAAGGCGCGGAGAACACCTTCGACTTCACCCATGTCGAGGATGTCGGCCGCGGTCTGACGCTGCTGATCGAATGCCTGAAGGAAGGCCATCGGGCGCTGCCGCCGATCCACTTCGTCGGCGGCCGGGCCGTGTCGCTAGGCGAGCTGGCCGAGATGGCCCGGGCCGCCGCCCTGGCCCCGGTCGAGATCCGCACGGCGCCGCCCCGCACCTTCGACGTGGCGCATTTCCGGGGCGATCCGACGCGGGCGGAAGCGCTGCTGGGCTGGCGGGCCGAAATCTCGGTCGAGGAAGGGCTGCGCCGGCTGATCCATGCCTATGCCGCAGAGGTGCCGCAGCCGGTGTCCGTGCCGGCGACGGGGGACGCGGAGGATCGGGACGAACCGGTCCTCCGCCGCGGGAACTCGCCCCGGCGATTGTCGCAGCTGACCCCCTGGATCCTGGACTTCAGCCACGATCCGATCCGCATGCCGCCGCGGCCACCGACCCTGCGGCATGCGGGCTACGAGGACGATTTCGACTTCACCACGGTGTTCTGCGACGTGTTCTGGGACGCGTCGGGCGAGGCGATCCGCTTGGTCGGGCCGCCGCTCCTGAACCTGGAGGCGGAGCTGGAGTTCCGGTTCACCGCCCTTCCCTCGATGCAGCCCTGCGCCTTCGAGGTGCGGCACAAGCGCTGGGTCGACCTGGTCACCGTCCCGGTCCCGCCCGGCACCACCGGGCTGATCGCCGACACAAGCCTCGGCCGCGCCTTCCTGGCGCCGCAGCCCAATCTGAGCGAGATCTTCGCCGGCCGGCGCTGCATCTACGCGATGAGCCAGGACAACGACATCGCCTGGATCCAGGACTGGGTCCGCTACTACGCCCGCGGCCATGGCTGCAACGGCGTCGTCCTCTACGACAACAACTCCACCGCCTACAGCGTCCGCGAGCTCGACGACGCGCTGCGCGCGATCGACCCTTCGATCGAGGTGCTGACCATCCCCTGGCCGTACAAATGGGGCGTATTCGACGGCCGACGGCCGCTGTCCTACAGCATCTGGGATTCGTTCTACGGCCAGGCCGCGGCCTTCGAGCATGCGCGGCTGCGCTATTTCCGCAAGGCGGCCAGTGTCGTCAACGCCGATATCGACGAGCTGGCCGTCACCCGCGACGGGCAGAGCGTGTTCGAGATCGCCGAGCAGTCGGACACCGGCTTCATCCGCTTCGACGGCTGGTGGATCCACAACTATACGACCGAGGCGCTGCCGCGGCAGCGCCGGCACAAGCACTTCTTCTACAAGAAGACCGGCCGCCTGGACGCCTGCACCGAGAAATGGGCGGTGGTTCCGGCCAAGTCGCCGGAGGACGTGCAGTGGGCGATCCACAACGTCATCGGCATGACCCCGGACGAGGCCAGCTTCAAGGTCGGCCTGCGCCACTTCAAGCCGATCAACACCAGCTGGGACGTGGATTCGAACCTGACCGACGCCAAGCGGACCGAGCTGTTCCATGGCGACGGCACGGATCTCGAGATCGACGAGGAGTTGCGCCGGACGCTGGCCCGAATCTTCCCCGATAGCGAGGATGAGCAACCGGTCGCGGCGCCGGACCGGCCGGCCGAGGTCACGGCGTATCAGCACCGGGTGCGGAGCGAGGCTCTGGCCCGTGGCGGCCGGGTCGAGGAGGCGGTCGGCGAGGCGCGCCGGGCGGCGGAGCTGCTGCCCGGCCACCCGGCGACGCTTCTGCATCTCGGCAAGCTGCTGCGCTTGCAGGGCGGCGAGGACGAGGCGGTCCGGTTGGCCCAGGAGGCGCAGCGGCTGCGCGAGGCCGACCCGCTCTACCATGTCCAGATGGGCCGTTCGGCCCAGCACACCGGTGCGATCGACGAGGCTGTCGCCAGCCTCCGTCGCGCGCTCGAGCTCGACCCGGTGTCAATCGACGCGGCCGAGCTGCTGTTCAAGCTGTTCTGGGGCCATGGCCGTTACGGCGAGGGCCGGGCGTTGGCCCGGGACTGGGTTGCGCGCGCCCCGGCCGATCTTGCGGAGGCCCAGGCGCTGGCCGGCACCATGCTGATGACGATCGGCCGGGCGCCCGAGGCGATCCCGTTCTGGCGCAATGCCCTGGCGCTCGACCCGGAGCGTGCGGATTTCCACCACAGCCTGGCGCGCTGCCTGCTGCTCGACCGCAGCCTGGCTGAAGCGGAGCAGATCGAGCGGATGGCGATCCGCCTCTACGAGGATGAACGCGACCACGCCCGCGACCCGATCCCGCCCGATGAGGTGCAGAAGCTGAAACGCAAGCTGCTGCTGCGTGCCTCTACCCGATCATCGATGTTCGAGCAGCTCGGACGCATCCTGCGGGCGCGTGGTCGCCTGGACGAGGCGGCCGAAGCCGTGCGCGAATCGATCCGGCACTACCGCTTCGACCCGGACCTGCATCTGCTTCTGGCCGAGATCCTGACCGATCTGCGCAGGCCCGACGAGGCGAAGGCGGAGCAGGCCAAGGCTGCGGCGGTGGCGCGGGAGCTGCTGGGGCATCCGCCCAACACCATCCGCACCGCCTTCGATCGCGAGCGCGACCTGGTCGGGCTCTACTCCTGGGTCGCCACCGTCCTGCTGCGCTGCGGCCATGCCGAGGAAGCAACGGCGACGGCGGACGAGATCGGCCGGCTCTTCTCGGGCAGCGCCAATGCCACGACCGCGCGCGCCGGCTTCCTGATCAGCGCCGGCAAGCCCGAGGCGGCGGAGCGCCTGATCGCCGAGGCCGTCGCTCGCGGCGAGGATCACTCCCGGCTGCATCACCTGCACAGCACCGTCCTGTCGCAGCTGAACCGGCTGCCGGAGGCGATCGCCGCCTGCCGGCGCGCCCTGGCGCACGACCCGGACGGCCCGCATCTGCATCGCAGCCTGGCCGCGCTCTTCATCTCGGACAAGCGCTGGACCGACGCCGTCGCGGCGCTGGAGACAGCGATCGCCCTGGAACCGTCGCATGCCGGAGCCCAGCGGCAGCTGAGCAACGCCCTGGCCGCCCTCAACCGCCCGGCGGAAGCGGAGGCGGCGGCGCGCCGCGCGATCGGGCTGTCCCCCGACGAACCCGGCCTGTATCGCCATCTCGCCAACCTTCTCGCCGCCCGGAAGCGTTGGAAAGATGCGGTGGTCGAGCTGCGCCGCGCGATCGACCTCGACCCCGGCCATGCCGGCGCGCACCGGCAGCTGAGCGCTGCCTTCGCCGGACTCGGCCAAATGGAGAAGGCGCTCTCGACCGCCCGCAAGGCGATCAAGCTGGCGCCCGACGATGCCTCGTTGCACCGTCATCTCGGCAACCTGCTGGCCGGCCAGAAGCGGTGGGACGAGGCGGCGCTGGCGCAGGGCCGGGCGGTCGAGCTCGAGCCGTCTCACGCCGGGGCACGACGGCAGCTCGAGGTCGCCCGGGCGGAGGCCCGCAAGGCCAAGGCGCCGAGCCCGGCCAGGCAGCCGACGCAGCCGGCGGCGAACCTCAGCGGCACCGCCGCGGAATAGTCGAAAGCGCGCTATCATCCGCGGTTGACGACCCCGGCGGGCCTCACCTATCGGTGGGGCCCGCCTGAGTCTGCGAGCGAAGACCGCGATGACCGCACCCGACAGATCCCTCGCGACCGCGGTGCCGGACCGGGGCTCGCCGGCCGAGGTGTTCCGCGTCTTCCTCAAGCTCGGCCTCACCTCCTTCGGCGGACCCATCGCCCATCTCGGCTATTTCCGCGACGAGCTGGTGAAGCGGCGGCGATGGATCGACGAGACCGGCTATGCCGATCTCGTCGCCCTGTGCCAGTTCCTGCCGGGGCCGGCCTCGAGCCAAGTCGGCTTCGCCCTCGGCCTGCTGCGCGGCCGCGGGCTGCTGGGCGGGCTCGCCGCCTGGTGCGGCTTCACCCTGCCCTCGGCCGCCCTGCTCTGCGCCTTCGCGCTCGGCGCCGCCGCCCTCACCGGCCCGGTGGCCGAGGGCGTCCTGCACGGCCTGAAGCTGGTCGCGGTCGCCGTCGTCGCCCAGGCGGTCTGGGGCATGGCCCGCACCCTGACGCCCGACCGCGAGCGCGCGGCGATCGCGCTGGCGGCCGTGGCCTTCACAGTGTTCGTCGGCGGTTCGCTCGGCCAGATCGGCGCGATCGTCCTGGGCGCGGCCGCCGGCCTGAGGCTCTGCCGCCACGGCGGCCCCACCCTAGCCGGACGGCTGAGCTTTCCGGTATCGCGCCGGGGCGGCGGCGTCGCGCTCGCGCTGTTCGCGGCGATCTTTCTGGCCGCCCCCGCGCTCGCGACGGCGACCGGCGCCCAGGGGCTGGCGCTGTTCGACGCCTTCTACCGCTCGGGCACGCTGGTCTTCGGCGGCGGGCACGTCGTGCTGCCGCTGCTGCAGGCCGAGGTGGTGCCGCCCGGCTGGGTCTCCAACGAAGCCTTCCTCGAAGGCTACGGCTTGGCGCAGGCGGTGCCCGGACCGCTGTTCACCTTCGCCGCCTGGCTCGGCGCGGTGATGGGATCGCCACCGAACGGTCTCGCCGGGGCCGCGATCGCGCTCGTCGCCATCTTCCTGCCGGGGCTGCTGCTGGCCTACGGCACCCTGCCCTTCTGGGACGCTCTGCGCCTGCGCCCGGGCGCCCAGAGCGCGATGCGCGGCGCCAACGCGGCCGTCGTCGGCATCCTCGGCGCGGCCCTGTACAGCCCGGTGTGGACCAGCGCCGTCCTGGCGCCCCGCGACTTCGCCCTGGCGCTGGCCGGCTTTCTCCTCCTCACCGTCTGGAAGGCGCCGCCCTGGACCGTCGTCCTCGGCCTCGCCGCGGCAGGGGCGGCTGTCCCGCTGATGGGGCCGTAGGGCGAGACCGCCGGCCGGTTGCGCCCGGCGGCCCCTGCCATTAGCCTTCCGGTGTCGGCGGATCGTCGGCCAGGCATCTCGCGCAGGAGGGTCCGATGGTACAGATCATCGACCGTATCCGGGCACCGTTCGCAGCCGATCCGCGGCGCCCCGGCAGCAGCGACGACAGCGTGGCGACCGCCTTCCGGGCCGCGCTGGCCCATGCCGCCCCGACACCCGGGCCGACGCCGCCGGCGGACCCTCTGCCCCGGGAGCGGCCCCTCCCGGCCCCCTCGCCCAGTCCCGGACCGGCCCCGGCCCAGCCCGGCGCCAGCGCCGAAGAGCAGGCGCTGGATAGCAGGATCCGGGCCAAGCTGGCCGGAGATCCGGTGGCGCTCCAGGCCTATGAACGGCTGTGGCGGATCTCGATCTTCCAGGACATGCAGCCGGAGGCGGCCGGACAGCGCATCGAGATCCTGCGGCAAACGCTGGCGGCACCGGCACGGGTCAGCACCGGACCCGCGGTCGATCCTCAACGCCTCGCCGGGCAACACGCGCCCGTTCTGGTCCTGCCCCAGGGCGAGTACAACCTTCCGGCCGATCCGCAGGCCTTTATCGCGAACTCCCGCTGGCGCCAGGACCGGGCGTTCTGGCCGGACCGGGAGCACGGCAACAACACCAACGGCGACAGGGACGACGACTTCACCGCCTCCGATGTCGCCGGGGCCGGAAGCGATGATTTCCTGGACCTCGACAACGACGCCCGCGGCCGGCTCGGCAGCGCGGACGCGCCGGTGTTCTACCAGTACGACGATACGGACGGGCTGCCCCGGCTGACCTATCACGTCTTCTACGCCTACAATGACGGGCCGTCGGTGCAGAACCACGAAGGCGACTGGGAGCGCATCACGATCGAGCTGAACCCGGTGACGCTCGAGCCGATGGCGGCACGCTACAGCGCCCATGGCCACAGCTCCGTCACCGCCTTCCACGATCTGCCGAAGGATGCCCGGACCGGCCGGCCGCTGGTCTATGTCGCCGGCGGGTCGCATGCGAACTATGCCAGCCCTGGCGGGCATCCGACCGCGGTGCCGTTCTTCCACGACCACACGGCGACGGACCGGAACGGCGACGGCACGATCGATGCGGCGGACGGCGCCCTGCGGTTCGACACCGGCCGGACCTTGCGAGACGTCCGGGCGCAGGACTGGTACCCGTCCGATGGCAAGGGCCTGCGCTGGGGCGAGATCGGAGAGCTGGACGCGACCAGCGGCCCGCATGGCCCTTCGCCGGAGAAGGGAGCTGTCGGCTGAGCCGAAACGCGCCAGCTACCAGCGCAGCCAGCGTCGGCCCGCCAGGGCGCCGATCAGCACCACGATCCCGGTCGCCAGCGTGTACCAGGTGGCGACGAAGAACGGGCTGTCGTCCGGGCAGTGCGCGGCATAGAAGGTCGCGGCGATGCCGCTGGCGACGAGGCCGGCGACTGCGCCGGCCAGCCCCGGACGCCGCGGCGCGCCCTGGCGCAGGGCGAGCAGCAGCAGGGCCAGCGGTCCCAGCGCCATCAGCGGGATCAGCGTCAGGCACCAGGGCGCATTGGTGCCGATCCACCGGCCCCCCCAGCTCGACATCGGCATCGCCATCATCTCCAGCGCGACCGAGACGACGAGAAGAACAGGCGCGGCCAGCAGCGCCCAGCGCCAGGCGCCCAGCGGCACGCCCGGCCGTGCCAGATGCAGGATCAGCCCGGTCGCAGTGACGGCGAGCGCCAGGGTGACGACGAACTTGAACAGGTAACGGACGGTCTCGACCGCCTGCATCACGTCCGGCCGGATGCCCACGCCGGCGAAGAAGATGACCCCGGCCACGACCGCGCCGCCGGCCATGGCGGCCGCCACCGCACGGCCGAACGGCCAGCGGACGGGCGCGTCCTGCGCCAAAGCGGTGATGAGGTCGTCGGTCTTCACTCCGGTTCACTCCGATACAAGGCGGCCAGCGCCTTCAAGGCGCGGTGCAGCGCCACGCGCACGGCGCCTTCCGTCATGCCGAGACGGCCCGCGGTCTCGCGCACGCTGCCGCCCTCGACCGAGATCGACCGCACGATGTCGCGCTGCCGGTCCTGCAGCCGCGACAGCAGGCGGTCGACGTCGCGCTGCTCCAGCCCGTCCGGCGGCGCCTCCGCCGCCAGCGTGTCGATCACGTCCTCGATCGGCACGTCGGCATGCCGGCCGCGCCGACGCAGCGCGTCGATCATCTTGTTGCGCACGATCACCGAGATCCAGGGCCCGATCGGCCGCGACGGGTCCCAGCTGCCGCGCTTCAGATGGATCGCCAGCAGCACCTCCTGCACCACGTCCTCGGCGTCGCTGGCCGAGCCACCGAACAGGGCGCCGCGCCGCCGGGCCATGGCGCGCAGATGCGGGGTCACCGCCTGCAGGAACAGGCGATAGGCGCCGGCGTCCCCGGCAATCGCGGCCCGCATCCATGTCGCCCACTGGTCCTCCCGCAACGGATCACTCACGCGTCATCACCTCATACGGCTCCGATCCCGGATTCGTTACAGAGGGCCCGGCGGTTCTGCGGACAGTGTCAGAAAAATTTTCCCGGGCCGTGTAATACCAGCCGCCCGACCGCCGAAGAAGTCGTCACGAGCCCGTTGCGGCGAACCTCTTCTGCAGGAACATCCGATGGATCGTCTCCAGCTTCACTTCGCCCCGAGGACCGCTGATCCGGCGATGACGCCTCCTGCCGGCCCGGCCGCCCCGCCGGCATTGCGGTCGAGGGTCGCAACCCGCGACGGCTGAGCCCCCGGCGCACCCGCCCCTTGCACAGAACCGGATTGCCGCCGCGTCGCCCGATCGACGCCACGGCCGAGCCTTGCCCGGACGGGCGAGAAAGGACCGACATGCCGTTGGACGCCCACGATCTCTCCACCAGCTCCGCCAGCCCCGGCGCCACGCAGGCCTTCGAGGAGGCGGTGCGCGACCTCGCGGCCCACAGGCCTTCGACCGGCGCGGCGATCGGCCGGGCGCTCGAAGCCGATCCGGACCATGTGCCGGCCTTGGCGCTCAAGGGTTTCGCCAACCTGATCCTGGCCCGCCGGGAGCTGGCCGCCCCGGCGCGCGAGGCGCTGGCGGAGGCCCGGCGCGCCCTGGCGGCGAAAGAGGGAGGCACAGGCGACGAGCAGGCCCTGGTCGAGGCTCTCGGCCACGCCGCGGAGGATCGCTTCGCAGACGCGGCAGACTGCCTCGACCTCCGCTTCGCCGACCGTCCGGCCACCTTCCTGCCGTTCAAGATCGCCCATGCGCTGCGCTTCATGCTCGGCGATGCCGCCGGCATGCTGGCCGCGTCGCAGCGAATGATGGCCGTCTGGTGTCCCGGCCGCCCGATGGCCGGCTTCCTCTTGGGCTGCCACGCTTTCGCCGTCGAGGAGCACGGCGCCTATGCCGCCGCCGAAGCCTATGGCCGGCAGGCCGTCGCGATGGAGCCGGACGACGCCTGGGGGCTGCATGCGGTCTCGCATGTCCATGAGATGAGGGGCGAGACCGCCGCCGGCATCGCCTGGCTGGAGGCGAGCCGCGGCAGCTGGTCCCGCTGCAACAACTTCAGCTTCCACATGGCCTGGCATCTGGCGCTGCTGCACCTCGAGCGCGGCGATCACGAGCGCGTGCTGCACCTCTATGATGAGGAGGTGAGGCCGCAGCCGACCGACGATTTCCGCGACATGGCCAACGCCGTGTCGCTGCTGTGGCGGCTGGAGCGGCTGGGCGTCGATGTCGGCCACCGCTGGACCGGCCTGGCGGAGATCGCCCGCAGGCGCCGGGCCGACACCACCCTGGTCTTCGCGTCGCTGCACACCCTGATCGCCCTGGTCGCGCTCGGCGACCGGCCGGCGGCGGCGGAGCTGGTGATGGCGCTGCAGGTCCGCGCCCAGGGCACCGGCGACCAGGCCAGGGTCGCGGCCGATCTCGGCCTGCCCCTGGCCCGCGTGATCGCCGGCCTGGGCGGCGAGCGCGGCGCGCTCGACCGCCTCGCCGCCGCCCTGCCGCGGCTCGGCGGCAGCAACGCCCAGCGCGACCTGTTCGTCCTGGCCTTGGCCGAGACCGCGTCCCGGCGCGACGACGCCCCGGCCCTGCGCGCCATCGGCGACGCCCGCCGCCGCCTGAAGGCCGAGGACCGCCTGATCGCGGCGGTCGACGGCCGTGCCCTGTCGGCCCGCCTCCGGGCCCACCGTTGAGCTCGACTGGAGATCCCATCATGACCATGACCGAGACCACCCCGGCACCGCTGTTCCCCTCCCTGACCGGCCGCCTCGTCCCGACCATCCTGCTGGCCGGCGTCGCCGCCGACCTGACCTGGGAGGTCTGGGCCCGCGGCATCACCCCCTTCCTGGTCGGCGGCCCGCTGGAGCCGGCGGCCCTGGTGCAGTCCGTCTTCGGCTTCCAGAGCTGGGCGGCGGCGGAGCTGATCCACGCCATCGTCGGCATCGTGTTCTACCCGATCGGCTACCTGTTCATCGCCCGGCCGCTGCAGCGCCGGATCCTGCCGCAGCTGCCGCTGGTGCTGACCGGCATCGGCTTCGGCACCGGGCTGTGGGTCTTCGCCCTCTACGTCATGGCCCACATCTTCGCCGGCCTGCCCGCCTTCCTCGGCTTCATCCCGCTGACCTGGGCGTCGCTGGTGGGCCACATCCTGTTCGGCCTGGTCGTGGCGTACGTCGTACGCTTCCGTGAATCCCAGCCCGCCGAAAGCGCCCCCCGATGACCCGCATCGCCGACACGATCGCCGCCACCCTGCACGCCCATGGAATCCGCCATGCCTTCGGCATGCCGGGCGGCGAGGTCGTGACCTTGATCGACGGGCTGGAAGCGGCGGGAATCCGCTTCCACCTGGCGCGGCACGAGACGGCGGCGGCGATCATGGCCGCCGGCGCCTCGGTGACCACCCGCACGCCGGGCCTGCTCGTGGCGACCGTCGGGCCAGGGCTGGCGAATGCGGTCAACGGCATCGCCGATGCGGCGCAGGAGCATGTGCCGCTGGTGGTGATCTCCGGCATCGTCGACCGGCCGACCCGGGCCCGCTACACCCACCAGGTGATCGACCATGCCGCGTTGCTGCGGCCGCTGGTCAAGGCCAGCTTCGAAGTCGAGCCGGAGAGCGCGGGCCCGACCGTGGCCCGGGCCTTGGCCATCGCGCTGGCCGAGCCGATGGGGCCGGTGCATCTGGACCTGTCGCCGGCGGTGGCGGCGATGGCCGACCCGGCGCCGCGGCCGGTCGCGCCGCCGGCCGTGCTGCGCCCGTCGGTTGCGCCGCGGGACCCGGCGATCGCGGCACTGGGCGACCGGCTGTCGCGGGCGCGGCGGCCGCTGATCCTGGCCGGGCTGGAGGCGGCGCAGGGCGGCGCCGGCCCGGCGCTGCTGCGCCTGGTCGAGCGGCTCGGCGCGCCGGTGGTCACCACCTACAAGGCCAAGGGGCTGGTGCCGGAGGATCATCCGCTGGCGCTGGGCGGCGCCGGGCTGTCGCCGCTGGCCGACGCGGTGCTGCTGCCGCTGTTCGGCCGGGCCGACCTGCTGCTGTTCGTCGGCTACGACCCGATCGAGATGCGGCTCGGCTGGCTCGACCCGGTCTCGGACCCGGATCGCATCGTCGAGATCAGCGCCGCGCCGGCCGACCATGCCATGCACCATGCCGGCACGCGCCTGCTGGCCGCCCCCGCGGCCGCGATCGCCGCCCTGGCCGAGGCGGTCCGCCCCGGCGAGGCCTGGACCGACGGTGAACCCGCCGCGGCCCGGAGGGCGCTGGCCGAACGCTTCGCCGCCCGCGCCGACTGGGGCCCGCATGCGATCGTCGAGGTGCTGAACCGCGCGGTCGGGGACGGCGACCTCGTCACCGTCGACGCCGGCGCCCACCGCATCCTGTTCTCCCAGAAATGGGTCGCGCGGCGGCCGCTGTCGCTGCTGCAATCGGCCGGGTTCTGCACCATGGCCGCGGCCCTGCCGCTGGCGATCGGCGCCAAGGTCGCCGACCCGTCGCGCCGCGTCGTCGCCGTGATGGGCGACGGCGGGCTGGAGATGGGGATCGGCGAGCTCGCCACCCTGCGCGACCTCGGCCTGCCGGTCACCCTCGTGCTGTTCCAGGACCGGAGCCTGGCCCTGATCGCGCTGAAGCAGAACTCCGCCGGACTGGCGCCGAACGGCGTCGCCCTCGGCCTCACCGATTTCGCCGCCGTCGCGACCGCCTTCGGCGGCCATGGCCGAACCGTCGCCGGCGCCGCGGCACTGGCCGAGGAGCTGGCCGCCGCCCGGGACCGCAACCGCTTCACCCTGATCGCCTGCAGGTTCGACGCCGATGCATATCACCAGGCATTCTGAGCCGACGGAGGCGCTGTCCAGCGCCCCCGCCGGCCGGACCCGGCGCGACCCGCGGCTCGACTTCTTCCGCGGCCTCGGGATGCTGATCATCCTGACCGCGCATATCCCGGACAACCCGTGGATCCTGTGGATCCCGGCACGCTTCGGCTTCTCCGACGCGACCGAGATGTTCGTGTTCCTGTCCGGCATGGCCTCGGCCATCGCCTTCGGCCGGGTGTTCGACCGCGACGGCTTCGCCCGCGGCGCCGGCCGGGTCGCGCGCCGGGTCTGGCAGATCTACTGGATCCATGTCGCGGTCTTCGTCGTCATCGCCGCGCTGGTGGCGGCGGCCGGCACCCGGCCGGGCGGCGAGAGCTACATCGTCGAGCTGAACCTGCCGCATTTCTTCGCCGACCCGATGGGCCTGCTGCCGCGATTCCTGACCCTGACCTATGTGCCGAACTATTTCGACATCCTGCCGATGTACCTGGTCATCCTGGCGCTGATGCCGGCGATGATCCTGGCCGAGCGGCTGCACAAGGCCCTGCCCTTCGTGCTGATGGCGGCGATCTGGGGACTGACCCAGGCGCATCTGCTGGACCTGCCGGCCGAGCCCTGGTCGGACCGCCCCTGGTTCTTCGACCCCTTCGGCTGGCAGCTGCTGTTCTATCTCGGCTTCTTCCTGATGCGCCGCACCCTGCCGGCGCCGGGCTTCAGCTGGACGCTGACCGCCCTGTCCGCGCTCTTCGTCCTGGCGACGGTGCCGTTCGCGTATTACCGGATCATCGAGGCCTCGCCCTTCTTCGGCGGCTGGGCCCGGGCGCTGGCGCCGCTGACCGACAAGACGCATTTCGGCGCGCTGCGCCTCCTGCACTTCCTGGCGCTGGCCTATCTCGCCGTGCGGCTGGTCGGTGACGGGGGCCGGCGGCTGAAGGGCCCCATCGTCGCCGTCGTCTCGAAAGTCGGGCAGCAGACCCTGGCCGTGTTCGTCGGCGGCATGGTGACGGCGCAGGCTCTGGGCATGGCGCTGGACCACACCGGCCGGGACCCGCTGGCCGTCTCCGCCGCCAACCTGGCCGGATTCGGCGTGCTGGTCGCGGCCGCCTATGCCGTCGCCTGGTTCAAGGACGGGGCGGCCCCCAAACCGGACCGCGGGAGCCGGCGCATCCGTGAACTGGAGGAGGCGTTGGCGCGACAGCGCGCCGCCGCGCTGCTGCCCCAGTGACCCCACCCCCTCGAAAGGAGCCCATGATGCTTCGTCGCACCCTGCTGGCGCTGGCCGCGCTGGCCTGCTTCACACCCCTGTCCGCCCCGGCGCAGGACGCGTCCCGCCCCGTCAACACGCTGGGATCGCCCGACCATGTCGCGATCCGCGGCTACGACCCGGTCGCCTATTTCCGCGAAGGCGCGCCGCGCCAGGGCAAGCCCGAATTCGCGGTGCAGCACGGCGGCGCCACCTGGTGGTTCGCCAGCGCCGAGGACAAGGCGCTGTTCGAAGCCGATCCGGACAAGTACATGCCGGCCTTCGGCGGCTTCTGCGCCTATGGCACGTCGCGCGGCTATCTGGTGAAGATCGAGCCGGAGGCTTGGTCGATCGTCGACGGGCGGCTGTACCTGAACTACGACCTCGGCGTCCGCGACACCTGGGCGAAGGACCCCAAGGGCTATATCGCCAAGGCCAATGCGAACTGGCCCGGCCTGGATCGAGACGACATCAGATAAGGCCGATCGCCGTGTCGGACCGAACCGTCGCCGGGCGCGGCGTGTTGACTCCATATGCGGGCCGACCGACGCCTCGGCGGCCTCCCGAAACCGCATGGAGCTCGCGATGGATCCGCTCGTGATTCTGCAGCGCTGCAAGCCCGGCGATCACCTGGAGATAACGAATTCGAACGGCGACAAGGACGACGTCATCGTCGCCCGGCTGGATCTCGACCGGCAGCAGGTCATCCCGGAGCAGGGCAACGCCATCGCCTTCGGGGATGTCGGGGACGTCGTGAACCACAGCGAGGAGCGGCGCCGGAAGAGATCCGCGTGACCGCCCAGCTTATACCGGCGGCCTTTAAGATCGACACTTCGGTCCCTTCCCCGTCATGGCCAGGGGCCGGTGCGAGCCGCCCTGGATGGCCACGCCCCTTCGGGGCTCGCCATGACGGGTCAATATTTCGGGCCGCTGGTATGAGATCCGGTCACATCATGGCCTGACAGGATGGCGAGCATCTCCCGGGTGAGGGTCGGTCCCGGCCTCGACAAACTCCCCTCACCCGGAGGCGCAAGCGCCTCCGACCTCTCCCGCGGGGCGGGAGAGGCAAAGGAAGCGGTTCGTTTCATAGGTTGGGTTCGCGGCACGCGAACCCAACAGGATCGGGGGCCGCGACGGCGGCCGGATGTCGGGTTCGCCACGGGCGAACCCAACCGACGCGGTCATCCCGTGTCCGGAGCTCTGGGTCTGCGGCCGGGAGCAGCAGCCGGGCGGGGCTCGGGCGGGTCCGCAGGCGGATCGTCCTCGCCGTCCTGCGGCGGCAGGAAGCCGAGCTCCTCCATCGCCTCGTCGGCCATCTCCAGCCACTGCTCCACCCGCACCGGGTAGCCCCAGCGCCGGCACAGCGCCGCCACCGCCACCTCCGGACGGCTGGCCTCGATCAGCTCCACCACCTCCGGCCGCTCCAGCCGCTCATGCATCTCGGCTTCACGGCGGTCGGCCTCCTCGCCCTCCTCGGACACCTCATAGGCCGCCGCCATCATCGCCAGCTGCACCCGCAGCCCGTGCCAGTCCTCCTGCGCCGCCTCGCGCTGCGCCGCGGCCTTGCGCTTCTCCTCCGCCTGCCGCGACAGCTTGTCCTCCAGCAGCAGGGTCAGCCGCAGCGACCGGGTGACGACGGCGATCCGCTGGCCATAGTCGACCCCGGGCTGCGGCGCCTCCACCGCTTCCGTGCGGGTGGCCTCGATGATCTCCATATGGACGTCCGCCGCCCGGGCGAGCATGCGCAGATGCCGGGCCGCCCGCTCCTCCTGAAGAGCGGGCGCGGCCTCCGATGTCCGATCGGTCTGCGTCGCGTCCATGGAACATAGCATGAACGCGCCTGCAAGATAATACAACTGCACGAAGTGTTTACACGCTCTGCCTCGATGCCGGCTCGCAGCGTGTCCATGCCGGCGGTCGGCGGTTCCGCTCAACACGATCCTTGAAGACAGGCCGAGCGTGCCGGCGGGAGGCGCGAACCGCTCCGATCATCCGCACCCCTGCCGTCATCGGCGCCACCGACTTTCTTGCACTTGCCCGGTGGCTAGTCCGATGCCGGCGTCAGCAGGTCATGCAGCCTGATCGGGAAGCGGCGGACACGCGTTCCCGTCGCGTGCCAGACCGCGTTCGCCACGGCACCGGCGGTGCCGGTGATGCCGATCTCCCCGACCCCCTTGATGCCCAGGGCGTTCACATGGGGATCGTGCTCCTCGATCATCAGGGCATCGATGGACGGCACGTCGGCATTCACCGGGACGTGGTACTCGGCGAGATCGGCATTCAGGATGCGGCCGGAACGCCGATCCATCACCGCTTCCTCATGCAGTGCGAAGGACGCACCCCAGATCATGCCGCCATAGTACTGGCTGCGCACGAGCCGCGGATTGATGACCCGACCCGCCGCAAAGGCCCCAACGAGTCGGGTGACGCGGACCTGGCCGAGATCGGGGTCGATCTTGACCTCGGCAAAGACCGCCCCGTGCGCATGCATCGCATAGGCCGACTGAGCCGCGGGGTCCGCGGCGCTCCTGCCACGGCCCTCCAACTCAGTCAGCCCGGCGCGGGCGAGAATGTCGATATAGCTCTCGCTCCGGCTTTCGTCGTCACGGCGGAACAGGCGGCCGCTTCGCGCCAGCCCCCCGGCATTTCCCGCCCCGAACAGGGGCGAACGCTGATCACCTGTCGCCAGATCGGTCAGCTTGGCGATGACGTCGGCGCCGGCGCCGTGGATCGCCATCCCGGCCGTGGCGGTGTGGGCCGAACCACCGGCGATGCCGGCATCCGGGAGATCGGACGAGCCGGCCCTGAACTCCACCTGATCGAGATCGAGCCCGAGGCCGTCGGCCGCGATCTGAGCCAACGCGGTCCAGGCGCCCTGCCCCATGTCCTGGGCGCCGGTCTCCATCACGGCAGTGCCGTCGCGCCGCAGCACGGCGCGGGCCTGGGCCTGGAACATCAGCGCCGGGAAGGTCGCGGTCCCCATGCCCCAGCCGACGAGGAAGCCGGCCTCGTCCCGCATCTGCCGCGGCGCGAGCGGCCGCCCCGACCAGCCGAAACGCGCAGCCCCTCCCGCGTAGCATTCGCGCAGAGCCTTGGAGGAGAACGGCTTGCCGGAGATCGGCTCGCCCGCGGCGTAGTTCTTCACCCGGAGGGCCAGCGGGTCCATCCCGCAGGCCCAGGCCGCTTCGTCGATCGCGCTTTCCAGCGCGATCGAGCCGGTGGCTTCCCCAGGCGCCCGCATGAACAAGGGCGTGCCGGTGTCGACGCGGACCGCTTCGTGCGAGGTGGCGATCGCCGGGCTGGCGTAGAGCGTGTGCGAGGCGTCGGCCGCCGGCTCGAAGAAATCGTCGAAGCTGCTCGACGTCGTCCTCGCATGATGGGCAAGCGCCGTCATCCGGCCCTCGCCGTCGAGGCCGATCCGGAGCGTCTGGCGGGTTGGCGCGCGATGGCCGACCGGCCCGTACATCTGCTCGCGGCGCAGCACCAGCTTGACCGGCCGGCCGACCAGCCGGGCCGCGAGGATGCCGAGGACCTGCGGCCCGGAAACCAGGCCCTTGGAGCCGAATCCGCCGCCGAGGAAGGGGCTGCGGATATGGATCTTCTCGGGCGGGATGCCGAACAGCCCTGCGATCCGGCCCTGAGCCATCGCCATGCCCTGGCTCGGCGTGTCGATCGAGAGGGCATCGCCGTCCCAGGAGGCCACGATGGCGTGAGGCTCCATGGCGTTGTGGTACTGGCTGGGAGTCTCATAGGTCGCCTCGACCCGGTTGGGCGAGGCGGCAAGGGCTGCCTCGACCTCGCCCCGTTCCACCTGGGCCGGATTGCCGACGCCGACGGCCGGCGGCACGAAGCTGTCGCCAGCGTCGAGCCCCACACGTGCGGGCAGTGTCTCGTATTGCGGCGACAGCAGCGCCGCGCCCTCCGTCGCGGCCTCCAGCGTCTCGGCGATCACCACCGCGATCGGCTGGTTGGCATAACGCACCAAGTCGTTCTGCAGGACATCGATCCGGAACATGAAGGGGTTCGACTTCTCGTCCGGATCCATCGCCAGCGGCGGCCGGTTCCCGGAGGTCATGACCTCGATCACGCCCGGATGGGCCTTGGCCGCATCGATATCGAGGGCCTTCACCCGGCCGCGGGCGATGCTGCTGACCGCGAGAACCGCGTACAGCATCCCCGCCGGGTGATTGTCGGCGGCGTAGCGCGCCGCGCCCGTCACCTTCAGGATGCCGTCGCGGCGCGTCAGTGGCTGGCCGATGCTGGAGCCGTGGCGCATATGGCCGACAGCGGCTGAGGGGCGGATCTCAGTCATCGTGGCGCGCTCCGCAAGCTGATGAGAACGGCGAGGCCGGAAGGGCGGGGAGGCGCTTGGGCGTGCCGGCTGCGGCGAGCGTCAGGGTCCGGACGAGGACCCGGCGCGCGAGCTCGATCTTGTAGGCGTTGTCGCCCGAGGGCCTAGCGTCCGCCAGGGCCACCTCCGCCGCTTGGCGGAAGGCGGCGGCGCCCGGCCTGGCGCCGGCGAGAACAGCCTCCGCTGCCCGGGCGCGCCATGGCTTGGCCGCCACGCCGCCGAGCGCGAGCCGGGCCTCCCGGATCGTGCCGTCCTCGATGCGGAGCGCCGCCGCGGCCGAGACGACCGCAAAGGCGTATGAGGTGCGTTCCCGCACCTTGAGGTAGCGGGCATGAGCGGAGAATGCGGCGGCCGCGGGCGGCAGGCGGATGGCGACGATCAGGTCGCCCGGCTCAAGCGCGCTCTCGCGGTCGGGCGTTGTGCCCGGCAGCCGGTGGAGATCCTCGACGGCGATCTCGCGCCGGCTGTTCCTGCCCTCGATCTCCGCCACGGCATCCAGCGCGACGAGCGGCACGCAGAAGTCGGAAGGGTGAGTGGCGATGCAGCCGTCGCTCCAGCCGAGCACGGCATGCAGCCGGTTCTCGCCCTCGCGGGCGTCGCAGCCCGCGCCCGGCTGGCGCCTGTTGCAGGCGCTGGCGGTGTCATAGAAATACGCGCAGCGCGTCCGCTGCAGCAGGTTGCCGCCGACCGTCGCGGCATTGCGGAGCTGCGCCGAGGCGCCGGACAGCAGCGCCTCCGCCACCGCCGGATAGCTCCGGGCGAAATCCGGGTCGTGGGCGAGGTCGGCATTGCGCACCAGGGCGCCGATGCGAATCCCTCCGTCGGGCAAGGCCTCGATGCGGTCGAGCCCCGGCAGCCGCGTGATGTCGACGAGACGGCCGGGACGGGAGACGCCGACCTTCATCAGGTCGAGCAGGTTCGTGCCGGCGGCGAAATAGGCGGCCCCCGGCTCGGCCGCAGCCGCGACGGCATCGGAGATCGTGGCGGGCCTGACGTATTCGAAGGTGTTCACGCAGCGTCCCTCCGGCCGGCTTCGGCCAGGTTCTTCTGCGCCTCAAGCACAGCCTCCGTGATCCCGGCATAGGCCGCGCATCGGCAGAGATTGCCGCTCATGCCTTCGCGGATGCGTTCGGGGTCGTCGCCGGCCTGGCCTTCCCCGATCAGGCCGATGGCACTCATGATCTGGCCCGGCGTGCAGAACCCGCACTGAAAACCGTCATGGGCGATGAAGGCGGCCTGGACCGGATGAAGCTCGTCGCCGCGGGCGACGCCCTCGATCGTGAGGATGTCGGCCTCGTCATGGCTGACCGCAAGCGCCAGGCACGAATTGATGCGGCGGCCGTCGACCAGGACCGTGCAGGCGCCGCACTGGCCGCGGTCGCACCCCTTCTTCGTGCCGGTCAGGTCGAGGCGTTCGCGCAGAAGATCGAGCAGGGTGACCCGCGGATCATCCAGCTCGATGTCATGCCGCGCACCATTCACGGTGAGGCTGATCGAGAAACTCATGCAGGACTCCGATCGGTGATATCGTCGAAGGCATGGCGGCCGCACGAGACGCGCGGCGAGGCCGGAACGGCCGGATTTGCGTGCTATGAGGACACCAGGCGCCCGCCTTGTTCGACTTGGCGTTTCGAAGTCGTGTCCGTTTGGATAATATACGGAGGGACCCTCCGCTTTTCAAGCAGGATGGGTGCTCAGACGAGGAATATGGAAGAGAACCCGGCAAAGACCACCCGGAAGCCGCGCGCCGATGCGGCCCGCAATCGCGAGCGCGTCCTGGAAGCCGCGAAGGCCGTGTTCAGCGCCGGGGGGCCGGACGCCAGCCTCGAGGCGGTGGCAAGGCGAGCCGGGGTGGGCATCGGCACCCTGTATCGGCACTTTCCGACCCGCGACGCCCTGTTCGAGGCGGTCTATCGACGCGAGGTGGAGCAGCTCGGGGCTTTGGCCGAGCAGCTGAAGGGAGAGGCGGCGCCGGTCGATGCCCTGCGCTCCTGGCTCAGATCCAATGTCGACCTGGTCGCCACGAAGAAGGGCATGCTGGCGGCGCTGGCGCTTGCGACGCACGGACGGTCGGAACTCTATGCCCACACGTTCGATCGCCTGACCAAGGCCGCCGGCACGCTGCTGGACCAGGCCGTCTCGGCCGGCGAGATCCGCCCCGATATCAGCGCCGAGGACCTCCTGCGCGCGCTCGTGGGCATGTGCTACATGCACGACCAGCCCGGCTGGCAGGAAACCGTGCTGAAGCTGCTGGATGTCTTCGTCGACGGCCTTCGCCTGCAGACGGGGGCGAAGCCAGCGGCGCCAAACCCCTCCCCCTAACCCCCTCCCGCAAGGGGAGGGGGAGAGTGGAAGTACGCGTCGGTTCAAGTGATCGAATTCTGAAACAGGTCTTGCAAGCGGGCGAGGCAGTCGGATCTCGCCCGACGCGTGGCGGGGTCAGCCCGCGCTGGCCGCCAAAGCCTGGGTCAGGTCGGCGATCAGGTCCTCGACATGCTCGATGCCGATCGAGACGCGGATGGTGGCGTCGGAGATGCCGATCCGCTCCCGCGTCTCCTTCGGCACGCCGGAATGCACCGTGGTCGCCGGGTGGCAGACCAGGGATTCGGTGCCGCCCAGGCTGACCGCGAGCTTGAAGATCCTGAGCGCGTTGAGGAAGCGGAAGGCCTCGGCCTCGCCGCCCTTGATGTCGAAGGAGAAGGTGGTGCCGGCGCCGGTGCATTGCCGGTCGAGCACCGCGCGTTCCGGGCTGCCTTCGGGCAGCAGCGCCGGGTAGTAGACCCGCGCCACCTGCGGATGCTCGGCCAGGAACCGCGTCACGGTCTCGGCGTTGCGGCAGGCGGCGGTCATGCGCAGCGACAGCGTCTCCAGCGACCGCGCGATCATCCAGGCCGAATGCGGGTCGAGCTGCGTGCCGATGGCGCCGCGCAGCAGTTTCACCTGCTTGATCTGGTCGCGCCGGCCCAGCACCGCGCCGGCCACCAGGTCGCTGTGGCCGCCGACATATTTGGTCAGCGAATAGACCACGATGTCGGTGCCGTGCCGGATCGGCTTCTGGAAGATCGGGCCCAGGAGGGTGTTGTCGCAGACCACCACCGGGGTGTGGCCCTGCTTCGCCCCGATCTCGTCGGCGACGGCGCGCACCAGCTCGAGATCGACCAGGGTGTTGAGCGGGTTGGACGGCGTCTCGACCAGGATCACCGAGACCCGGCCCTTCGCCGTCGCCTCGTCGGCCGCGGCCCGGATCACGGCGCCGTCGACGCCGTCGGCGAAGCCGACCGAGGCGATCTGGAACGGCGCCAGGGTGCGCGCGATCAGCGTCTCGGTGCCGCCATAGAGCGGCTGGCTGTGCAGGATCACGTCGCCCGGCCGGGCGAAGGCCAGGAGCGTGGTCGCGATCGCCGACATGCCGCTGGAGAAGATGCCCGCGGCCTCGGCCCCCTCGTAGATCGCCAGACGGTCCTCGACGATCTCGCTGTTGGGGTGATTGAAGCGGGTGTAGACCAGGCCCGCGTCGACGCCCGGCTTCGGCTCGCGCCGGCCGGCGGTGTAGTCGAAGAAGTCGCGCCCGTCCTCCGCCGATTTGAAGACGAAGGTCGAGGTCAGGAACACCGGCTGCTTGACCGCGCCCTCGGACAGGGTGGGGTCGTAGCCGTAGCCGAGCATCAGCGTCTCGGGGTGCAGCTTGTGGTTGCCGATGCGGTCCTTGCGGTAGCCCGATCCGGCCATGGGGAGTCTCCTGAACAGTGTTGGCGCGGAGACTACCCCGGATCGGCCCGCGATTCCGCAACTACGATATAGCGCCCGTCCGAGAACGCGCTGGCGCGAGTCGGCTGGCGGTGGTTTCGAGAACCGGAGCGCAGCGCACGTTTGGTGCGTGAGCACCGGAAGCTTCGAGCCCGCCGTCAGACGGCCGCGCCAGTAGCGTTATCGGGCGGGCTCTCAGTGGTCGTAGCCCTCGCCGGCCTTAACCTTGCCGCGGAACACCCAGTAGGCATAGGTGGTGTAGACCAGGATCAGCGGGATCAGGAAGGCGACGCCGATCAGGAGGAACAGCTGCGACGAGGCCGGGGCGGCGACGTCCCAGATGGTCAGGTCCGGCGGCACCACCTTGGGCCACAGGCTGATCGCCAGGCCGGTATAGCCCAGCACGAACAGCGCCATGGTATAGAGGAACGGCCCGTAATCCGAGCCGCGCTGCAGCGACAGCCACAGCCGCCAGGCGAACAGCACCACCAGGATCGGCACCGGCGCGAAATACGCGATGTTCGGCCAGGTGAACCAGCGGTCGGCGATCTCGCGGTCCAGGAACGGCACCCACAGGCTGACCACCGCCATGAAGAACAGCACGCCGAGCAAGAGGCGGATGGTGGCGTCGCGCGCCCAGGCCTGCAGCGGCCCTTCCGTCTTCATCACCAGCCAGGCGGCGCCGAGCAGGCCGTAGCCGAGCACCAGGGCGATTCCGGTCATCAGGCTGAAGGGCGAGATCCAGTGGAACGCCCCGCCGGTGTAATGGCCGCCGGAAAGCGGAAAGCCCTGGACGAAGGTGCCCAGCACCACGCCCTGGAAGAAGGTGGCGAGCAGGCTGCCGCCGGCGAAGGCCACGGTCCACAGCCATTTGCTGGTGTGCGCCTTGAACCGGAACTCGAAGGCGACGCCGCGGAAGATCAGCCCCATCACCATGAAGGTGATCGGCAGGTACAGCGCCGGCAGGATGATCGAGAAGGCGGCGGGGAACACGGCCAGGAGGACCACGCCGCCCAGCACCAGCCAGGTCTCGTTGCCGTCCCAGATCGGCGCGACCGAGTTCATCATCAGGTCGCGGTCCTCCTCGGTGCGGGCCCACGGGTAGAGGACGCCGACGCCGAGGTCGAACCCGTCCATCAGCACATACATGAACACCCCGAAGGCGGCGATCGCGGCCCAGATCAGGGGCAGGACGGTCGGAATCGTCCAGACTTCCGGCGTCATGGCATCACTCCCGGGATTCGAAGGAGGCATCGGGCAGGGAGAACGGCCGCGCCGGGGTCTTGAACGGCTCCTCGCGGTCGGATTCGGGGGCTTCCGGCCCGATCCGCACCAGCTTGACGATGTAGTAGACGGCGGAGCCGAGCAGGATGGCGTAGACCAGGACGAACAGCGCCAGCGACAGCAGCACGCTGCCGCCGCCGACCGGGGACAGCGCATCCGCCGTGCGCAGGATGCCCTGCACCACCCAGGGCTGGCGGCCGATCTCGGTGGTGAACCAGCCGGCGATCACCGCGACGAAGCCGGAGGGCAGCATCACCACCATGAAGCGGTGGAACCAGCGGCTGTCGTAGAGCCGGCCGGTCGCCCGCAGCCACAGGCCGAGCAGGCCGGCGCCGAGCATCAGGAAACCGAGCCCGACCATGATCCGGAAAGTCCAGAACACGATCGCGACCGGCGGCCGGTCCTGCGGCGGGAAATCCTTCAGCCCCTGCACCGAGCCGTCCCAGCTGTGGGTCAGGATCAGCGAGCCGAGATGCGGGATCTCGAGCACGAAGTCGTTCTTCTCGCCGCTCTGGTCGGGCCAGGCGAACAGGATCAGCGGCACGTCCGAGCCGGTCTGCCAATGCGCCTCGATCGCGGCCAGCTTGACCGGCTGGCGCTCGCGCACCTCCAGCCCCGCCTGGTCGCCGATGAAGATCTGCAGCGGCGCCAGCACCGCGATCAGCCACAGCGCCATCGAGAAGGCCTGGCGCGATTCCAGCACGCTGCGGCCGCGCAGCAGGTACCAGGCCGAGACGCCGGCGATGACGAAGGCGGTGGTCAGATAGGCCGCCGCCACGGTGTGCAGGAAGCGCACCGGGAAGGACGGGTTGAACACGATCGCGAGCCAGTCGGACGGGACCAGGGCACCATCCGCCACCTCGTAGCCGGCCGGGGTGTGCAGGAAGGAATTGGCCGACAGGATCCAGAAGGCGGAGATCGCGGTGCCGACCGCCACGGCGGCGGTGGCCCCGAAATGGACGATGCGGGGCACCTTGTCCCAGCCGAACAGCATGATGCCGAGGAAGCCGGCCTCGAGGAAGAAGGCGGTCACCACCTCGTAGCCGAGCAGCGGCCCGAGGATGCTGCCCCCGGCTCGGGTCAGGCCGGCCCAGTTCGTGCCGAACTGGTAGGTCATGACGATGCCGGTGACCACGCCGACGCCGAAGGAGACGGCGAAGATCTTGATCCAGAACTTGTAGAGCGTCCGGTATTCCGCCCGCCCCGTCCTCAGATACAGCCCCTCGAGCACCGCCAGCCAGCTGGCGATGCCGATGGTGAAGGCCGGGAACAGGAAGTGGAAGGAGACGACGAAGGCGAATTGGAACCGGGACAGGAGGACCGGATCGAGATCCATGACAATTCTCCTTCGGCGACCGACTGGCTTCGGTCGCCTTATTTCTTGGCTCGGAAAGAATATGCCACGATTCCACCGTTGGCCCACGAACTTCCCGACGTGCCATAAGGCCCCAGCCGGGCGACACGTCGCAGCGCAGCGAAGCGGCTGGGCGTGCTAGGGCTGTTCCTTCCCCCGGGACGGAGGGCTATGCTCGCGCCATGAGCTTCACCGACGCCCAGATCAAGCGCTATGCGCGCCACATCCTGCTGCCCGAGGTCGGCGGCAAGGGTCAGGAGAAGCTGCTGGCCGCCCGGGTGCTGGTGATCGGCGCCGGCGGCCTCGGCTCCCCGCTGCTGCTGTACCTCGCCGCCGCCGGCATCGGCACGATCGGGATCTGCGACGACGACCTGGTCGAGCTGTCCAACCTGCAGCGCCAGGTGGTGCACGACACCACCACGCTGGGCCAGCTGAAGGTGGACAGCGCCATCGCCCGGCTGCAGGCGCTGAACCCCGAGGTCAGGGTCGAGCGCTTCGCCGAGCGGCTGACCGCGGCCACGGCGCAGGAGCGGGTCGCCGCCTTCGACCTCACGGTCGACGGCAGCGACAACTTCGCCACCCGCTACCTGCTGAACGACGCCTGCTACCTGGCCAAGCGGCCGCTGGTCTCGGCTGCGATGCTGCGCTTCGAGGCGCAGCTGTCGACCTTCAAGGCGCATCTCGGCGATCCCCACCCCTGCTATCGCTGCCTGTTCCCGGCGCCGCCCGACCCGGGCACGGTGCCGAGCTGCTCCGAGGCCGGGGTGTTCGGCGCCCTGCCGGGCGTGCTGGGGTCGATGCAGGCGATCGAGACGATCAAGGAGATCCTGGGCATCGGCGAGGGCCTGTCCGGCCGCCTGCTGCTGTACGATGCGCTGGAGGCGCGGCTGCGCGAGATCGCCCTGCCGCGCGACCCGGACTGCCCGCTCTGCGGCGACCATCCGACAATGACCGACCTGTCGCATCACCATGGCTGACGCGGGCATCGGCGCGCTGTCGATTGTGGTGTTCGACGGCCGCTTCGACCGGGTGCACTACGCCCTGGTCCTGGCCAGCGCCGCCGCCGCGACCAACCGCCAGGCGACGCTGTTCTTCACCGGCCAGGCGCTGCGGGCGCTGCTGCCCGAGGGCTGGCGACGGCTGGACGGCGATGCCGAGGCGCAGGAGGCAGGGTTCGCCGCCCGGCGGGTGGCGACCTTCGCCGAGCTGCTGGACGCCTGCCGGGCGCTGGGCGTCCGCTTCATCGCCTGCGAGATGGGGCTGCGCGCGCTCGGCCTCGCCGCCGCCGACCTTGCGGTGCCGGCCGAGATCGCCGGCGTCGTCACCTTGCTGGCTGAATCGCCGCGCGACGGCCAGCTGCTGTTCATCTGACCCGCAGCGGTCCCGTCAGGACACGGGCACGCGGAACATGAAGGACGGCGCCGAGGTCAGCCGGTCGCTGCGGCTGCCGGACGGGCCGTTGGTCGAGAGCTGCACCGACCGGGCGTCGCCGGTGATCGGCCCGGCGAAGACGAAGCTGGCGTTCACCCGCGAGCGCGGGGCGATCTCCACCTCCGGATTGCCGGCCGGCGGCACGAAGGGATGGACACGCCCCCTGTCGTCCACCAGCACCAGGCTGCCGGCGCGATTGAGCGACACGGGCCGGCCGGACAGGTTGGTGATGCTGGCGGAGACGATGACGCTGTCGGCCCGGAAGGTGATGCCGGTCAGCATCATCGAAACGCCGCTGGGGTGCGCCTGCTGCTGCTCGAGCGGGACGGTGCGGCCGGCGTCCTGGCCGCCCGGGACGGCGGCCGGGACCGCGGCGGAGGCCGCAGGCGCCGTGGGCGCCGGCGCCATCACCGGCCGTTCGGGCCGCGACGGCAGCCCCGGCTTGACCAGCGGCTGGGACGGGGTGGGGCTCGACGGAGCCCGGCTGGGCGGCGCCTGCAACGGGTCCAGCGGGACCTGGGCCTGGGCCGCCGTCGCGGTCGCCATCACGGCAAGCGCGATCAGAATCGGCCGAAATTTCATCAAAATCCTCCCGAATGGCGTTTGCTTGTTCAACCCGCGGTCCGGCCCGCTGTTCCCGCGGCGGGCGCCGCGAAGTCGCTTTGCACATCTCAAAAGAGTGATACCGTGAAGGCGATTCGGCGCGAGCCGCGCGGAAGACTGCACAGATGCCCCCTTGATCAGAGCCGAAGGAGACAGGCCAATCATGTCGGGATCCTGGACAGCCTGGCGGCGCCGTGCGCCCGTCGCCTTCGGCCTTCTCCTCCTCGCCGGCTGCAACGAATCCTCGGAAAAGCAGGCCCAGGCGCCGCAGATGCCGCCCCCCGCCGTCGGCGTCGTCACCGCGGCCAAGCGGCCGGTGGCCGAAGGCTACACCTTCGTCGGCCGGGTCCAGGCGCTGAACAAGGTCGACCTGGTGGCCCGGGTCGAAGGCTTCCTGCAGCAGCGCAACTACACCGAAGGCCAGGAGGTGAAGGCCGGCGAGCTGCTGTTCGTGCTGGAGAAGGACACCTACCAGGCCGCCGTCGACCAGGCCCAGGCCAACCTGGCCAGCGCCCAGGCCACCGCCGACAACGCCAAGCTTCAGACCGACCGCGCCCGCGAGCTGATCAAGAACCAGAACGTCGCGCAATCGACGCTGGACGACCGCATCGCGGCGGAGAAATCGGCGGTCGCGGCGGTGCAGCAGAACCAGGCGGCGCTGGAGCAGGCGCAGATCAATCTCGGCTACACCGAGATCAAGGCGCCGTTCGACGGCCGCGTCGGCATCTCCAACTTCAGCGTCGGCGCGCTGGTCGGCCCCGGCAGCGGGGCGCTCGCCACCATCGTCAGCCAGGACCCGATCTACGTCACCTTCCCGGTCAGCGACCGCTTCATCCTTGACGTCCAGCAGCAGACCGGGGCCGGCAAGGTGAACCCGGAGAACGTGGCGGTGAAGCTGACCCTGGCCAACGGGTCGCAGTATCCGCAGGTCGGCAAGATCGACTTCACCGACGTCAAGGTCAACCAGAACACCGACACGCTGCTGGTGCGGGCGGAGTTTCCGAACCCGGACCGCACCCTGACCGACGGGCAGTACGCCCGGGTGACGGCGGAGCGGAAGGACCCGGTCGAGGCGCTGGTGATCCCGCAGCGCGCGATCCTGACCGACCAGAGCGGCAGCTACGTGCTGGTGGTCGGCGAGGGCAACAAGGCGGCCGCCAAGCACATCACCACCGGCGCCAACCAGGGCGCCGACGTGGTGGTGCAGCAGGGGCTTAACGACGGCGACGTGGTCATCGTCGACGGCGTGCAGAAGGTCCGCCCCGGCCAGGAGGTGAACCCCGCGCCGGTCACCGAGGCGACGGCGCCGGCGAAGCCGGCGGGGAACTGACCCCATGCTGTCCTCGATCTTCGTCGATCGCCCGCGCTTCGCGATCGTCATCGCGATCGTCATCACCCTCGCGGGCCTGATCGCGATCCGCAGCATCCCGATCGCCCAGTTCCCCGACATCGTGCCGCCGCAGGTGTCGGTCACCGGCGCCTATCCCGGCGCCAGCGCCGCGGTGGTCGAGGCGACCGTGGCGCAGCCGATCGAGGCCCAGGTCAACGGCGTCGACAACATGCTGTACATGTCGTCGACCAGCGGCAGCGACGGCTCCTACTCCCTCACCGTCAGCTTCGCGGTCGGCACCGACCCGGACATCAACACCGTCAACGTCCAGAACCGGGTGGCGCTGGCCGAGCCGAAGCTGCCGAGCGAGGTGACGGCCCAGGGACTGACGGTGAAGAAGCAGTCCTCGGCGATCCTGCAGCTCGTCACGCTCTACTCGCCGGACAAGACCCAGGACGTCCTGTTCCTGAACAACTACGCGATCATCAACGTGGTCGACGCGCTGGCCCGCGTGCGCGGCGTCGGCCAGGCCTCGCTGTTCGGCACCCAGAACTACGCGATGCGGATCTGGTACAGCACCGATCAGCTGACCAGCTTCGGCCTGACCCCGAACGACATCGTCACCGCGGTGCAGAGCCAGAACGTGCAGGCCGCGGTCGGACGCCTGGGCGCCCAGCCGATGCCGGATGACCAGCAGATCCAGGTGACGCTGCAGACGCTGGGCCGGCTGAGCGACGTCAAGCAGTTCGAGGACATCATCCTGCGCGCCAACCCGGACGGGTCGGTGGTGCGGCTCAAGGACGTGGCGCGGCTGGAGCTGAACGCCCAGTCCTACGACACCGTCGCCCGGCTGAACGGCGCGCCGGCCGCGGTGATCGGCATCTACCAGTCGCCCGGGTCCAACGCCGTCGCCGCCGCCGAGGGCGTGCGGGCGGAGATGGAGCGGCTGAAGGAGCGGTTCCCGGCGGGGGTCGACTACCGGATCACCTACGACACCACCGTCTTCGTCAGCGAGACGATCGGCGAGGTGATCCACACCCTGCTCGAGGCCTTCGTGCTGGTCGCGATCGTGGTGTTCGTGTTCCTCGGCAACCTGCGCGCCACGCTGATCCCGATCATCGCCGTGCCGGTGTCGCTGATCGGCACCTTCGCCGTGCTGCTGGCCTTCGGCTTCTCCGCCAACACCATCTCGATGTTCGCCATGATCCTGGCGATCGGCATCGTCGTCGATGACGCCATCGTCGTGGTCGAGAATGTCGAGCGGGTGATGGCCGAGACCGGGCTGCCGGCCCGGGAGGCGACCAAGCTGGCAATGCGCGAGATCACCGCGCCGATCATCGCCATCACCCTGGTGCTGCTGTCGGTGTTCGTGCCGGTCGGCTTCATTCCCGGCATCACGGGCGAGCTGTATTCGCAGTTCGCCGTCACCGTGTCGGTGGCGATGCTGATCTCGGCCCTGAACGCCCTGACGCTGAGCCCGGCCCTGTGCGGCGTCTTCCTGAAGCCGCACCAGCACGGCCACCGCCCCGGCCTGTACGGGCGGATCATGGGCCGGGTGTCCGGCGGCATCGACAAGGTGCGCGACGGCTATGCCTGGATCGTCGCCCGGCTGGTGCGGCTGGCGGTGCTGTCGATCGCGCTGGTGGCGGCCTTCGGCGGCCTGGCCTGGCTGGTCAACAGCGCCACCCCGACCGGCTTCCTGCCCGACGAGGACCAGGGGCTGTTCTTCGTCGAGATGAAGCTGCCGGCGGCCGCCGCGCTCAGCCGCACCACCCAGGTGACCGAGCAGGTCGAGGCGCTGGTGCGCGACATCCCCGGCGTCGCCGACATCACCGGCGTGGTCGGCCGCAGCTTCATCGACGGTCTGGCCGAGCCGAACGCCGCCTTCCTGGTGGTGGCGCTGAAGCCGTTCGACGAGCGGGTGAAGGAGGGGATCACGGTGTTCAACGTGATCCGCGAGGTCGCGATCCGCACCGCCGGGGTGCGGGACGCGCTGATCATTCCGCTGAACCTGCCGCCGATCATCGGCCTCGGCACTGCCGGCGGCTTCCAGTACCAGCTCGAGGACCTGGAGGGCAAAAGCCCGAACGAGCTGGCGGCGGTGGCCCAGGGGCTGGTGGTGGCCGCCAACCAGGCGCCGGGGCTGACCCAGGTCTTCACCTCCTACAACGCCAACACGCCGCAGATCTTCCTGAACCTGGACCGCGAGAAGGCGCAGAATCTGGGCGTCGCCGTCAGCGCCATCTTCAATGCGCTGCAGGCGACGCTGGGCGGCTTCTACATCAACGACTTCAACCTGTTCGGCCGCACCTGGCAGGTGATCGCCCAGGGCGAAGCGAACGACCGGCGCACGGTCGACGACATCTACCGGATCTATGTCCGGTCCTCGACCGGACAGATGGTGCCGATGCGGTCGCTGGTCGACGCGCAGCAGCAGCTCGGCCCGCTGTTCATCACCCGCTACAACAACTACCGCTCGGTCAGCATCCTCGGCAGCGCCGCGCCGGGCGTCAGCTCGGGCCAGTCGCTGGCGGCGATGACGCAGGTGTCGAACGCGACGCTGCCGGCCGGCTTCGGCTTCGAATGGACCGGCACCGCGCTGCAGGAGCTGGAGGCGGCGGGCCAGACCGGCTTCATCCTCGGCCTCGCGGTGCTGTTCGCCTATCTGTTCCTGGTGGCGCTGTACGAGAGCTGGTCGATCCCGATCGGCGTGCTGCTCTCGGTCATCGTCGGCATCGTCGGCGGCCTGGCGGCGCTGTGGATCGCCGGCCTGTCGAACGACGTCTACGCCCAGATCGGCATCGTCGTGCTGATCGCGCTGGCCAGCAAGAACGGCATCCTGATCGTCGAGTTCGCCAAGGCCAAGCGCGAGGAGGGCATGGCGATCGCCGACGCCGCGATCGAGGGCGCCAAGCTGCGCTTCCGGCCGGTGATGATGACCAGCTTCGCCTTCATCCTGGGCTTGGTGCCGCTGGTGACGGCCGCCGGCGCGGCCGCGGCCAGCCGGCGCGGCGTCGGCACCTCGGTGTTCGGCGGCATGATCGCGGCCTCGGCGATCGGCATCTTCCTGATCCCGATGCTGTACGTCACCCTGCAGCATGTCCGCGAATGGGTGCACGAGAAGCTGCTGGGCGGGTCGATCGCGCCGAAGCCGCGGGCCGAGGCGCCGAGCACGCCTGCCGAATGAAACGGGCGGCTCCGGTGGAGCCGCCCTTCTCTCTCGCCGCTAATGCACCCAGCGGCCGCGGTCGCGGTACCAGGGCCGGCCGCGGTAGTAGTTATCCCAGTACGGGCCGGCATCGAAGGTGATCACCGGCACGCCGATCACCGGCGCCGCCTCGACGATGATCCGGCGGCGATGCTGGACATCGGCCGCCAGGAACCGGCCGTCGGTCCAGCCGCGGTCGGGACCGACGCCGATGTCGCACCAGGCCCAGCCGTCGAGGCAGCCGAAGATCTGCACCGGCACGCCCGGCCGCAGCCGCGCGACCACCGGATAGTCGGCCCCCGGCCCGGCGCGCAGCCGGACCGAAGCGGTGGTGTAGCCCGGCGCGGCATCGGCCGCCGTCGCCGTCAGGGCCGTCATCGCCAGCCCGGCCATCGCGGCCAGGGCGAGCTTCCATCTCATCATGCGAACTCCAGGGACGAGAATCCCCCTTCGTCCGCCACAACGCGGCAGAACCGAATTCCGGTCGCCGGGATCGGGGGGCGCGGCGCCGTGCCTCACCCCGCGAGGGTTCCGCCGTCAGCCGGCCCGCTTCGCCGCGTCGAGGGCGCGGGACAGGTCGCGCTCCAGGTCCTCGATGCCCTCGAGGCCGACCGACAGCCGCACCAGCCCTTCGGTGATGCCCATGGCGGCGCGGTCCGCCGCCTCCATCGCCCGGTGGGTGGTGGTGGTCGGATGGGTGGCGAGCGACTTGGTGTCGCCGAGATTGTTCGAGATGTCGACCAGCCGCAGCGCATCGAGGAAGGCGAAGGCCGCCGCCTTGCTGCCGAGGTCGAAGGCGACCAGCGTGCCGCCGTTCTTCATCTGGCGCTTCGCCAGCTCGTGATGCGGGTGGCTCTTCAGCCAAGGGTAGCGCACCGACTTCGCCGCCGGATGCGCCTCGACCAGCTGCGCCAGGCGGTGGGCGCTGGAAACCTGGCGCTCGACCCTGAGGCCCAGCGTCTCCAGCCCCTTCACCAGCACCCAGGCGTTGAAGGGCGACAGGGCCGGGCCGGTGTGCCGGTAATAGGGCAGGAAGTCGTCGGTCAGGAACTTCCTGTCGGCCAGCACCGCGCCGCCCAGCACCCGGCCCTGGCCGTCGATGTGCTTGGTGGCGGAGTAGATCACCACATCGGCGCCGAGCTCCAGCGGCTTCTGGCCCAGGGGCGTGGCGAAGACGTTGTCGATGAACACCTTGGCGCCGGCGGCATGGGCGATCTTCGCCACAGCGGCGACGTCGACCAGGTCCAGTGTCGGGTTGGCCGGCGTCTCCAGGAACACGGCCCGGGTGTTCGGCCGCATCGCCGCCTCCCAGGCCGCGAGGTCGCCGCCGTCGACGAAGGTGGTGGTGATGCCGTAGCGCGGCAGGATGGTGCCGAGGATGACGAAGCAGGAGCCGAACAGCGCCCGGCTGGCCACGACGTGGTCGCCGCCGCGCAGATGGCAGAACAGCGCGGTGAACACGCCCGACATGCCGCTGGCGGTGACGTGGCAGCCCTCGGCCCCTTCCAGCAGGGCCAGGCGCTGCTCCAGCACCTCCAGCGTCGGGTTGCCGTAGCGGGAATAGACGAAGCCCGGTTCGTCGCCGGTGAAGCGCGCCTCGGCCGCCGCGGCGCTGTCATAGACGAACCCCGAGGTCAGGAAGATCGCCTCGGAGGTCTCGCCATAGGGCGTTCGTCGGGTGCCGCCGCGGATCAGCGCGGTCTCGGGGCCGAATTCGTCTTCGCTGGGGGCTTCGTATCGATCCATCTCACCGACTCCTCGATCCGACCGGGAGGCGGTGCGTGCGGGACCTGCGCGCATCCGACCTTTTAGCGGAGATTAACGTGGCCGCAAGCCGGTCGGCTCAAATCACCACGGGGCCGCTGTCAGGAGCGGCGGCCCCAAGACTTATCGGCAAAACGGCAATCGGGCAATGCGTTTCGGGCAACGCTGCCTTTCATCCTTCGGCCAGGGCGTAGAGCACGAAGGGCAGCTCGAGCCCCTCATAGAGCCGGCGGTAGGAGCGGCACAGTCGGAAGCCGCGGGATTCGTAGAAGCGGCGGGCGAGCCGGTTGTGGGCGAAGCTCTCCAGCGTGCGGCAGCCGCGCGCCACGGCGTCGGCCAGGAGGGCGGTGCCGGCCGACCGGCCCTGCGCCGCCGGGTCGACGAACAGCATGTCGAGATGCGACCCGGTCATCAGCGAGAAGCCGAGCTGCGCGTCATGGGCATCGACGGCGACGCGCAGGTCCGGCAGCCGGGCGGCGAAGCGGCGGGCGAAATCCTCCGGCCGCTTGCGGTCCAGGACCGCGGCCGGGAGGATGTGCTCGAAGGCGGCGCGGGTGCTGCGCCAGGCCACATCCGCCAGAGCCGGCAGATCCGCCGCCACCGGCGGCCGGACCGTCACCGCCTCCATCGTCTTCGCCTCAGCCATCATCCACTACCCCGCAGCCTGGGATCGAGCGCATCGCGCAGCCCGTCGCCGAGCAGGTTGAAGCCGAAAGACGCCAACAGGATGGCAAGGCCGGAGAAGATCGAATCCCAGGGCGACAGCAGCAGATAGCCGCGCGCCTCGGCCAGCATGCGGCCGAGCGACGGCGTCGGCGGCTGGGTGCCGAGGCCGAGGAAGGACAGCGACGCTTCGACCAGGATGGCGGTGGACAGCGACAGGCTGGCCTGGACCAGGATGACGCTGGCGAGGTTGGGCAGCACATGGCGCCACAGCACCCGCCCCTCGCCCGCCCCGATGGCGCGGGCGCCCAGCACATACTGGCTGCCGGCGACCACCAGAGCCGGGCCGCGCAGGAGGCGGGCGAAGACCGGGATGTAGACGACGCCGATCGCCAGCGCCGTGGTCGTCGCCCCCGGCCCCAGCATGGCGACGATGCCGATCGCCAGCAGGATGATCGGGAAGGCGAACAGGATGTCCATCAGCCGCATGCCGGCGCGGTCGAGCCAGCCGCCGCGCAGCGCCGCGGCCACGCCCAGGGTGCCGCCGACCAGGAGCGCCAGCAGCACCGCGCTGGCCGAGGCGGCGAGCGAGGCGCGATAGCCGTAGAGGATGCGCGACAGCACGTCCCGGCCGAACTGGTCGGTGCCGAGCCACGCCGCGACGCTGGGGCCCTTCATTCGCCGGATGACATGCTGGGCCAGCGGGTCGTCCGGCGCGATCCAGGGCGCCAGCAGCGCCGCCCCGACCTGCAGCAGCACCAGCGCCCCGCCGATCCAGACCAGCGGGTGGCGCGGCGCCGCGATGCGGCGGCGCGAGGGCGGCGCCAGGGTCTCGGGCAGCAGTGCCGTCATCTGAGGCCGATCCGCGGGTCGAGCGCGGCGTAGAGCATGTCGGTGACGAAGTTCACCAGCACGAATCCGGCGGTGACCAGCAGGATCGCCGCCTGGATCAGCGGGTAGTTCCGCTCCGCGATCGCGCCCAGCATCAGCCGGCCGAGCCCCGGCAGGGCGAAGACCTGCTCGACCACGATGGCGCCGCCGAACAGATAGCCGGCGGAGATGCCGAGCGCGGTGACGAAGGGGATCATGGCGTTGCGGAAGGCGTGGTGGAACACCACCGACCGCTCGCTGACGCCCTTGGCCCGGGCGGTGCGGATGTAGTCCTGCCCCAGCGCGTCGAGCATGGCGGAGCGGACGATGCGCGACAGCGAGGCCAGCACCGGCACGGCCAGCGCGATGGTCGGCAGCAGCATCCGCTGCAGGTTGCCGACGGGATCCTCGGCCAGCGGCACGAAGCCGATCGCCGGGAAGGCCGGGAACACGCCGTGGAACAGGTAGATCAGCAGCGCGCCGAGCCAGAAGGAGGGCACGGTGACGCCGGCGATGGTGACCACCCGCACCAGATAGTCGCGCGCCGAGTTGCGGAAATAGGCCATCAGGCAGCCGGCCGGCACCGCCAGCGCCACCGAGACGGCGAGCGCCAAAAGCGTCACCTCGATGGTGACGCCGATCCGGGCCGCGATCTCCTCCAGAACCGGCCGGCCGGTCCACAGGCTGGTGCCGAGATCGCCGGTCAGCAGCCCGCCGAGCCAGGCGAGATACTGCGTCACCAGCGGCTGGTCGAGGCCGAGGCGCTGGCGCAGCGCCGCGATCCGGTCGGGCGTCACCTCGCTGTTGGCGCCGAGCATGATCTGCACCGCATCGCCCGGGATCAGCCGGATCATCAGGAAGGCGACGACCGAGACCCCGAACAGCACCACCAGCAGGTCGAGCAGCCGCCCGGTCAGGAAGCGGACCATGACGCCTCACCGGGACGATAGCTCGGTCCCGCCGCAACCCCTTTTCTGTCATGCCCGGGCTTGACCCGGGCATCCAGAGACTGTCGACATCCTCTGGATTGCCGGGTCAAGCCCGGCAATGACAAGAAAGGATAGGCTGGAATCATCACTTCTCCAGCGCCGTCTGGCGCAGCGAGCGGGTGGAGCGGTTGCCGGTGATCTCGTATCCGGTCACGCCGTCGCGCACCGCGGTGAAGAGCTGGCCGAAGGCCAGATGCGCGATCGGCCCGTCGCAGGCCAGGCGCTTCTGCAGGTCGGCGTAGATCGCCTTGCGCTTCGCCGGATCCAGCGTCGTCCGCCCCTCGTCCAGCAGGCGGTCGACCTCGGCGTCCGAATACTTAAAGACGTTGGTCGAGCCGCCGGTGCGGAAGGTGCGAAACATGTAGCCGTCCGGATCCGCGACGCCGCCGTTGATCGAGGCGAAGAGTTGGAAGTTGGAGTTGCGCCAGTCCTGGATGAAGGTGCCCTGCTCCTGCACGTTCAGCGCCACCTCGAAGCCGGCGGCGTTGAGCTGCGCCTGCACCACCTGGGCGACGTCGACCACCAGCTGGTTCGAGCCCAGCACCTTCAGTTCGGCCTTCAGCGGCAGGGCCACGCCGGCCTCGGCCAGGAGCGTCTTCGCCTTCTCCGGATCCGCGGCGTAGCAGGGATAGTCCGACACCGGCAGCGCCCAGTCCTTCAGCGCCGGCGACAGCGGCCCGCCGGGCTGGCCCTTGCCGAAATAGGCGGCCTCGACGATCTGCGACCGGTCGATCGCGGTGTTCAGCGCCTGGCGCACCTTCGGGTTGTCGAAGGGCGGCTTCGACACGTTCATGCCGACCAGCGTGTAGGACAGATCGGTCGTCTCCAGGAGCGTGACGCCGGGGGTGCCCTGCAGCGTCGCCGCCGTGGCCGGGTCGACATTCGGCAGCAGCTGATAGGTGCCGCCGGAGATGCCGACCTGCCGGGTCGAGGCCTCGGGCACGATGTTGAACTTGATCGCGTCGAGCTTCGGCAGCCCCGGCTGCCAGTAGCCGTCGGCCTTCGCCAGCAGCAGGTAGGTGTCGGGCACCCATTCCTTCAGCGTGAACGGGCCGGTGCCGTCGGTCCTGCGCTGCAGGTCGATGCCGCCGGTCGCCGCCGCGGCCGGCACGATCACGATCTGCGGCAGGTTGGCCAGGAACGGCGCCGACGGCGTCGACAGCGTCACCGTCACCTGCCGGTCGCCGGTCGGCTCGACCGACTTCACCATGTCGATGCGGCTGGCATAGGGCGAGCCGGTCTTCGGGTCGCGCACCCGGGCGAAGCTGGCGGCGACGTCGGCCGGGGTCACCGGCGACCCGTCGTGGAACTTCGCGCCCGGCCGCAGGGTGAAGACATAGGTCAGGCCGTCGGGCGAGATGGTCCAGGATTCGGCCAGCTCCGGCACCACCTTCAGGTCCTTGTCGATCGAGGTCAGGCCCTCATAGACCGCGCCGTTGACCAGCACCGTGGCGAAGGAGGTGGCGACATGCGGGTCCAGCCCGACCGGCGACTGGTCGGTCGCGACCTCCAGCGTCTGTGCCGCCGCCATCGATCCGACGAGGGCTGCCGCCGCTGCCGCCAGCGACGCCCGAATCATCCGTCCCATCTTCCAGCCTCCCCCTGTTCATTGGGCGCCAGTAAGGCGCGTTCGACGGGCGAGGTCAATCGATCGGGCGCAGGCTGCTGCTCCGTTCCGCTTTGACCGACGCAGGACTGTTTGTGATAATTCTGTTCTTCAGAATGGAAATTTTCATGCGCTATTTTCAGGAGGCTTCATGAGCAATCGGCAGATTCGGCACTACAGCGCGCCATCGGCGTCCCGGCGGCGCTTCACAGCCGCGGCGCTCGCCATCCTGGCCCTGTCCGTCGTCGGCCCGGCGGCGCGGGCCGCGGATGCGCCGATGGACGCGCGGATCCCCGCCCTGGAGCCCGAGCTCGAAGCCTATGCCGCGGCCGGGATGAAGGCATTCGACACGCCGGGCCTCGCCATCGGCATCGTCAGCGGCGACAAGCTGGTCTACGCCCATGGCTTCGGCGTGCGCAGCAAGGCGAAGGGCGGGGCGGTGGGCACGCGCACCGTGTTCCAGATCGGATCGACCACCAAGGCGTTCCTCGCCGCCACCCTGGCGATCGCGGTGGACCGCGGCACGCTGCGCTGGGACGACCGCGTCGTCGACCTCGACCCGGAATTCCAGCTGAAGGACCCCTGGGTGACGCGCGAGTTCCGGGTGTTCGACCTGCTCGCGCAGCGCTCGGGCCTGCCGCCCTACGCCAATGATTCGCTCGGCATCCTGGGGCTGGACGAGGCGGCGATGATCCGATCGCTGCGCCATGTCGAGCCGGTGTCGAGCTTCCGCTCCACCTTCGCCTACACCAACATCACCCACATGCTGGCCGGCCGCATCGTCGCACGCGGCGAGGAGGCCGCGGACTGGAACGCGGTGCTGCGCCGGGACCTGCTGGAGCCGCTGGGCATGGCCGAGACATCGACGACCGCCGAGGCGATCGAGGCCGCGCCCGACCATACCCAGGGCCATCGCTGGACCCCCGACGGCACGGTGGAGGTGCCGTTCACCCCGCTGTTCCCCTACGCCTTCGGCGGCGCCGGCGACATGAACTCCACCATCGAGGACATGGCGCGCTGGCTGCGGCTGCAGCTGCGCGACGGCAGCTTCGACGGCCGAAAGATCGTTTCGCCGGAGAACATGGCGGTCACCCGCACGGCGCGGGTGGGGATCACCGACAAGGCCTTCTACGCGATGGGCTGGGTCGGCGTGCTGACCCCGAACGGCCGCGTCGTCTGGCACAATGGCGGGACCCCGAGCTTCGGCGCCTATGTCGGTTTCGCGCCAGAGAAGGATGTCGGCGTCGTCGTCCTGACCAATGCGGAGAATGTCGGCTTCCCGGACGCCGTCGGCGCCTGGGTGCTGGACCGCCTCTTGGACAATCCGCGGGTCGACCATGTCGCGGCCGCGCTCGATTCCGCGAAGGCCCGCTTCGCCGAATCGGCGAAGGCGTTCGTCAGGCCGGAAAACCCGCAGCCGGCCCTGCCGCTGGCGCCGCTGGCCGGCACCTATGCCGAGCCGAGCTTCGGCAAGGCCGTGCTGCGCCAGGACGGCGACGGCGCGGTGCTGGAGCTGCAGGACGGCGGCGGCGCGCTACAGCTCGAGCCGTGGGACGGCAGCGTCTTCACGGTTCGGCAGAAGCCGGTCGGCCGCTTCGCCGCCATCGTCGAGAACAACGGGCCCAGCCCGAGCGGCTTCGCCCAGTTCCAGATCGATACGGACGGAACCAAGCCCCTGCTGCGCCTGACCATCGAGAACCAGTCCTATATGTTCCGGCGCGAATAAGGCCCCCCGCCGGTTCAGACGACCGCGACCGCCAGCCCTTCCGACAGGCCCAGCCAGGCCTCGGCCAGGCCCGGGACGCACAGCGCCCAGGCGGCGAGCCGCCCCTTGATCTTCCCGAGGGTCGAGGCCTGGACCGGTTCGAACGTGTCGAGCCAGCGGGCGAAGGCCTTGTGCGGCAGCACGCCGGGGCGATCGGCCAGGGCCCAGAGCCAGGTCGCGTGCACCAGGCGGATGTGGACCGGAACGCGATCGAGGCCGAGCGCCTGCGCGGCGCAGATCCGGTGGCGGCCCGCCAGCATTCGGTAGAACGTGCCGTCCGGGCCGGCCGCGACGATGATGTCGCCTTCGGTGCGTTCGCTGCGGGGATCACGCCCGCGGGCCGGGGCGAAATCCGGGGTCAGTTGCCGCGGCGTCACGCCATGGGTCCGGATGCTGTCGAGCAGCGATTCGCAGTAGCGGCGGTAGGATTCGATCGCCTCGACGCTGTCGAGCACCAGCGGGCCGACCTGCATCGGGCGGCCCGCCTCCATCAGGCGCAGCATCCTGCGGTAGCTGGGCGTCTCGGTCAGGGTGCCGCCCCACACCAGATCGTGGAACCACTGGTGGTGAAAGCTGTCCGCCACCGGCTTCGAGATCTCCGACCAGTCGCCGGCGTCGATGAAGCGGTCCCGCAGCCAGACCGGGCGGCCCCGGGCATGGACCTGGGTGGCCAGCGTCCGGGTCACCAGCCGCATCGGCACCCAGCGCAGCAGGGCGGACCCGTAGAAAATCCGCGCGTCGCGAGGAGAGACCAAGGATCTCTCCGGAAGCTCCGGTAATTTTTTCAGGTCCCTCAGCATCCTTCCAGGGAATCTCAAACGAGACTCCAGAATTGTTTGTGGACCCGCTTTTTCTTGAGTCTCAGAGATTTGCTGAAAGAGAGGGATGATGGCGGCGTCGGCGCGCTGATAGGTCAGCATTGCTTCTCTCCCCGATCGCAAGACTGTGTTTGTAATGAAAGTGTCACAGTCTGGCAAGAATGGGGCGGGAACGGCTTCCACGCGGGCCGGCGTCTTCGCCATAATCCCGGTGCCGATTCGACGGCGAAGACGCGAGGAGATCCCCCATGGCCGCAGCCCGGCGCACCGCCATCGGACTGATGAGCGGCACCTCGATGGACGGGGTCGACGTCGCGGTGATCGAGACCGACGGCGAGACCGTGTTCGCCTGCGGCGCCGCTTCGACCACCCCCTACACCGACGCGGTGCGCGACGCCCTGCTGGCGGTGGCGCGAGACCCGGCGCGGGCCGAGCACGAGGCGCTGGACGATCTCTCCGCCGCCGTCACCGACCTGAACACCGCCGCCGTCCGCCGCCTGCTGGACGAGACCGGTCTGACGCCGGAGGCCATCGACGTCGTCGGCATGCACGGCCAGACCGTGCTGCACCGGCCGGAGCGGCGCTTCACCCGGCAGCTGGGCGACGGCGCCCGGCTGGCCGCGGCGCTGGGCATCCCCTGCGTCAACGACTTCCGCTCCGCCGACGTCGCCGCCGGCGGCCAGGGCGCCCCCTTCGCGCCGCTGTACCACGCCGCCCTGGCAAAGGACCTGCCGCGGCCGCTGGCCGTGCTGAACCTGGGCGGCGTCGGCAACGTCACCGTCATCGAAGAGGGGACCATCACCGCCTTCGACACCGGCCCGGCCAGCGCCATGATCGACGACTGGGTGCAGCGCCACACCGGCGCCCGCTATGACGAGGACGGGCGGATCGCCGCCAGCGGCCGCATCGCCGAAGACCGGCTGGCGGCGCTGATGGCCAACCCCTATTTCGACGCGCCGCCGCCGAAATCGCTGGACCGCAACGATTTCCCGCTGGCGGCGGTGGACGGTCTGTCGCTGGCCGACGGCGCCGCCACGCTGGCGGCCTTCACCATCGCCTCGGTCGCCGCGTCGCGCCAGCACTTCGCCGCGGCGCCCGGGCGCTGGCTGGTGACCGGCGGCGGCCGGCACAACCGCACCCTGATGGACGGGCTGCGCCGGGCGCTGGGCGTGCCGGTCGACCCGGTCGAGGCGGTGGGCTGGGACGGCGACGCGCTGGAGGCCCAGGCCTTCGCCTTCCTGGCCGTGCGCTCGCTGGACGGGCTGCCGCTCAGCCTGCCGACCACCACCGGCGTGCCCCGCCCGATGACCGGCGGCGTGCTGCACCGGCCGCTGACGCGGGCGGCGTGACCAGGTCCGGCCCTCTTCTTGTTGTCATCGCCGGGCTTGACCCGGCGATCCAGGGGCCATTACGGACAGGCCTGGCCAAAATGCCCCTGGATGCCCGGGTCAAGCCCGGGCATGACAGTAGAGTGTTGCACGACCTCCTTCCGGACTCCGCCGAATGACCCTTGCCGCCGCGGCCGACGCCGCCTTCGCCCTGGTCGATGAAGCGATCGATGCCGGCCGCATCCCCGGCGCCGTGCTGGGGCTGGTGACCCGCGACGGCGGCCGCGCCATCCGCTCCGGCGGGCACGCCGCGCTGGTGCCGGAGCGCGCGGCCCTGGCCGAGGACACGCTGTTCGACCTGGCCAGCCTGACCAAGGTGATCCTCACGACGACCGAGGTGCTGTGGCTGGTCGAGCAGGGGCGGATCGACCTGTCCGACCCGCTGGCGCTGCACCTGCCGGACCTGCGCCAGTACCAGCCGGAGCACTGGGTGCGGCAGGTCACGGTGCGGCAGCTGCTGTCGCACCGCTCCGGCCTGCCGTCGGTGGAGCCGCTGTACACCTGGGGCAGCGACCCGGAGACGCTGAAGGCGCTGGTGCTGCAGAAGGACTGGGTGGCCGGCGCCGACACCTATTCCGACGTCAACTACGTGCTGCTGGGCATCCTGGTCGAGCGGCTGCGCGAACGCCCGTTGCGCGACCTGCTGCCGCCCGGCGACTTCGCCGTCAACCCCGGCCCGGCCCGTGCCGCGGCCACCGAGCGCTGCACCTGGCGCGGCCGGGTGATGCGCGGCGAGGTGCATGACGAGAACGCCTACGCCCTCGGCGGCCTGGCCGGCCATGCCGGGCTGTTCGGCAGCGCCGCCGCGGTGCTGGACTTCGCCCAGGCCTTCCTGGCCGGCACCGTGCTGCGACCGGCCACGGTCGCCGAGATGCTGCGCGCCGAGGGCCACCCGCACGGGCTGGGCTGGCAGGTGCGGCACGAGGGCTGGTCCGGCGGGTCGCTGTGCTCGCCCGACACGATCGGCCACACCGGCTTCACCGGCACGGCGCTGTGGATCGACCTGGAACGCGGCCACGCCTGGACGCTGCTGACCAACCGGGTGCACCCGTCGCGTCATGTCGAGACCGGCATCCAGGCGTTGCGGCGCGGGGTGTCGAACACGGTGTCGGCGGGCTGGCCGTTTTAGGCCGGGACTCAAGTCGTAAATCCGTCATGGCGAGCCCCGAAGGGGCGTGGCGCTGCGCTCCTCGCCATGATGGAGTGGGGCCGGAGGGGGCGGCATCCACGACATGATTGACAGGCGATTCCCGCCCGCCTTCCATGGGCACAATCGGTCCGGCGATGGGAGAACGCCGGAGATTTCTCATAAAATTCAATGCATAGGGGGACCCCAATGATGAGATCCCGCCTGCTGGCCGCCGGCGCCGCCGCGGCCGCCCTGCTGTGGGGCATCGCCGCCCCGACCCAGGCCGCGGCGCCGACCCCGGAGGAGGCCCGCGCCTTCGTCGACAAGGCCGAGGCCGACCTGGCCGCCACCAGCGAATACCTCAACAAGGCGTCCTGGGTGCGCGCCACCTTCATCACCGACGATACCCAGTGGCTGGAGGCCAAGGCCAATGGCGAGTGGACCGAGAAGACCACCGTCTATGCCAAGGAGGCCTCGCGCTTCGACGGCGTCGCGCTCGACCCGGTGACGCGGCGCAAGCTCGACATCCTGAAGCGCAACCTGGTGCTGCCGGCGCCGGACCGGCCGGGCGCGGCCCGCGAGCTGGCGACGCTGAGCACCAAGCTCGACTCCACCTATTCCACCGGCGAGTTCCAGGTCCAGGGCAAGACCCTGACCCTGAGCGACGCCGAGGACATCCTGGCCGCCTCGCGCGACCCGGCCGAGACCAGGGCGGTGTGGGAGGGCTGGCATTCGATCTCGCCGGTGATGCGGCCGGACTATGCCCGGCTGGTGGAGCTGGCGAATGAGGGGTCGAAGACGCTGGGCTATGCCGACACCGGCGCGCTGTGGCGGTCCGGCTACGACATGCCGGCGGACGAGTTCGCGGCTGAGACCGACCGGCTGTGGGGCCAGGTCGAGCCCTTCTACAGGAACCTGCACTGCTATGTCCGCGGCCGGCTGAACGCCCGGTACGGCGACGCGGTGCAGCCGAAGACCGGCCCGATCCGCGCCGACCTGCTGGGCAATATGTGGGCCCAGTCCTGGGGCAACATCTACGATCTGGTGGCACCGAAGGACGAGACCGAGGGCTACAGCCTGGACAAGCTGCTGGTCGACGCCGGCTACGACCCGACCAGGATGGTCAAGACCGGCGAGGCCTTCTACACCTCGCTGGGCCTGGCGCCGCTGCCCGACACCTTCTGGAAGCGGTCGCAGATCGTGCGGCCGGAGGGGCGCGACGTCGTCTGCCACGCCTCGGCCTGGGACCTGGACGACCGCGACGACATCCGCATCAAGATGTGCACCAAGGTGAACGGCGAGGACTTCTACACCGTCCACCACGAGCTCGGGCACAACTACTATCAGCGCGCCTACAAGGACCAGCCCTACATCTTCAAGAACGGGGCCAATGACGGGTTCCACGAGGCGATCGGCGACTTCATCGGGCTGTCGGCGCTGACCCCGACCTACCTGAACCAGATCGGCCTCCTGGACAAGGTGCCGGGCGCCGAGGGCGACATCCCGTTCCTCTTGAAGATGGCGCTCGACAAGATCGCCTTCCTGCCCTTCGGCCTGCTGGTCGACCGCTGGCGGTGGGAGGTGTTCGCAGGGAAGGCGACGCCGGAGACCTACAACGACGCCTGGTGGGCGCTGCGGCTGAAGTACCAGGGGCTGGTGCCGCCGGGGCCGCGCCCGGCCGACGCCTTCGACCCCGGCGCCAAGTACCACATCCCCGGCAACACGCCCTACACCCGGTACTTCCTGGCCCATATCTACCAGTTCCAGTTCCACCGCGCCGCCTGCCAGCAGGCCGGCTGGACCGGGCCGCTGCACCGCTGCTCGGTCTACGGGAACAAGGAGGTCGGCGAGCGCTTCAACGCGATGCTGGAGATGGGCCAGTCCAAGCCCTGGCCGGAGGCGCTGGAGGCCTTCACCGGCGAGCGCCGCACCGACGCCAGCGCCGTGGCCGAGTATTTCCAGCCGCTGAACGACTGGCTGACCGAACAGAACAAGGGCCAGAGCTGCGGGTGGTAGCGGCCCGCTCCGCCCTGTATCCTTTCTGTCATTGCCGGGCTTGACCCGGCAATCCAGGGGCCACCGAGAGCCGCTCTTGAAAGCCCCTGGATCCTCGGGTCAAGCCCGAGGATGACAGAGAAGGAAGGCGGGACTTGCTCCGCCCCTCACACCACCCGGGCGTACCAGTCGAAGTCCAGCGGCGGCACCTGGCTATGAAAGCGCCGGTATTCGGCCAGCTTGATCTTGGCGAAGGCGTCGACGAAGGCGTCGCCGAGATAGTCGCGCATCAGGGCCGACTGCCGGAAGTCGCGGATCGAATCCAGCCAGTTCGGCGGGATGTCCGAAGCCGGGGTGCCGTAGCCGTTGCCGGTCACCGGCGGGCCGGGGTCGCGCCTGTCGAGAATGCCGCGATGCATCCCGGCCAGCGCCGCCGCCAGCGCCAGATAGGGGTTGGCGTCGGCGCCCGCCACCCGGTGCTCGACATGCTTGGCTGCCGGCGGGCCGATCGGCACGCGCAGCGCCACGGTGCGATTGTTGACGCCCCAGGTCGGCGCCAGCGGCGCGTAGCTGAGGGTCTGGAACCGGCGGTAGGAGTTGGCGTTCGGGGCGAAGACCAGCATGCCGTCGCGGATCGTCGCCCCCATGCCGCCGATGGCATGACGCAAGAGGTCGTCCCCGCCCTCGGCCGCGAAGCGGTTGCCGCCGTCGCCGTCGGCCAGGCTGATGTGCAGATGGGTGCCGCTGCCGGTCTCCCCGGCATAGGGCTTGGCCATGAAGGTGGCCTCCATCCCATGCCGCTTGGCCACGGCGCGGACCAGCCGCTTGTACATGATGGCGTCGTCGGCGGCGCGCAGCGCGTCCGTCCGGTGCTTCAGGTTGATCTCGACCTGGCCCGGCGCATATTCGCTGATCGCCGTGTCGGCCGGCAGGCCCTGGATCTCGCAGCAGGCGTAGAGATCGGCCAGGAAGTCGCCGAGCTCGTCGAGATCGGCCATGCCGTAGGCCTGCTTGCCGGTGCTGGCGCCGCGCGGCGGCACCGGGCGTCCGCTCTCGCGCCAGGCTGCGTCGAAGACGTAGAACTCCAGCTCCACCGCCACCACGGGATGCAGGCCGTCGGCCGCCAGGCGCGACACCACCCGGGACAGCACCTGGCGCGGGTCGTAGGCGGACGGCGTGCCGTCCAGCTCGAACAGCGTCAGCAGGAGCTGGGCCGAAGGCTCGGCCTTCCACGGCACCGGCACCAGCGTGCCGGGCACGGGCCGGGCGGTGCGGTCGGCGTCGCCGTCCTCCCACACCAGCCCGGTCTCCTCCACATCCGCCCCGGTGATGTCGAGGCTGATGATCGAGCCGGGCATGTAGCGGCCGTTGCGCCAGATCCGCTCCAGCTCCCCCACCGGGATGCGCTTGCCGCGCTGCACGCCGCAGGCATCGGTCAGCAGGATGTCGACGAAGCGGATGTCGCGGTGCCGGGCCAGGAAATCGAGGCATTCCTCTGCCGGATCGGCGGCGGCGTTCGAAGTCGCGTCGGGCATGTCCGGTCCCCCCTCAGGCGTGGCCGGCCAGCGCCGCGGCGCAGGCGTCGAAGGCGTCGTGGAAGCGGGCGATCTGGTCCTCCGTCGTGGCCGGGCTGGCCAGCATCATGTTGTGGAACGGCGCGATCAGGATGCCGCGGTTGATCAGGAACAGGTTCACGAATTGCTCCAGATCCGGCCGCATCGCCGAAGCGGCTTCGCCGCCGGTGCGGTAGGGCGTCGGCGTGAAGTGGAACTCGACCCGGGCGCCGATCTGGGTGACGTGCCAGGCCAGGCCGTGCCGCGCCACCGCGGCCTCGATCCCCGCGGCCAAGCGCCGGGCGCGGTCGACCATGCCGGCATAGGCGGCCTCGGTCATCACCTCCTCCAGCATGGCCCTGAGGGCGCGCATGGCCAGGGCGTTGGCCGACAGCGTCGTGCCCATGCCGCTGTGGCCGTGCGGCACGCCCGCCTTGACCCGGCGCATCCGCGCCTCGACCTCGGCGGTGAAGCCGTAGACGCCGCAGGGGATGCCGCCGGCGATCGGCTTGCCGAGGGTGAGGACATCCGGCTCCAGCCCGTATTCCCGGGTCCAGCCGCCCGGGCCGGTCGAGATCGTGTGCGTCTCGTCGATCACCAGCAGCGTGCCATGCCGGCGTGTCAGGCCGCGCAAGGCCGCGTGGAAGCCGGGCTCGGGCAGCACCATGCCGATATTGGTCAACGCCGGCTCGGTGATGACGCAGGCGACGTCGCCGGGTGCCAGCGCCGCCTCCAGCCCCGCCACGTCGTTGAACTCGACCACCTTGGTCGTCGCGGTCAGGTCGGCCGCCTGGCCCAGCAGGCCGGGCCGGTGCGCCGGCCGGCCATCGTCCAGCCGGACGAAGGTGTCGTCCACCGTGCCGTGATAGCAGCCGTTGAACACCAGGATCTTCGGCCGGCCGGTGATGGCGCGGGCCCAGCGCAGCACGAAGCGGTTGGCGTCGGTCGCGGTCGTCGTCACCTGCCAGTAGGGCAGGCCGAAGCGGCGGGCCAGCGCCTCGGCCGCCGCCACGCCGTCTTCGGTCGGCAGCATGGCGGTGACGCCGCGGGCGACCTGGTCCGCCACGGCGCGCGCCACCGGTTCCGGCGAATGGCCGAACATCGACCCGGTGTCGCCCAGGCAGAAATCGGCGTAGCGATGGCCGTCGGCGTCGACCAGCTCGGCGCCCCGGGCCTCGGCCATGAACAACGGGAAGGGCGTGGCCCAGTCGCGCATCCAGTGCAGCGGTACGCCGCCGGGGAAGACCGCCCCCGCCCGCTCCGCCAGGCGCTTCGAAGCGGGGTGGGAGGCCTCGTAGCGCTCCAGCTCCGCCCGCATCGGGCTGTCGATCACCCTGCCCGCATCGTCCAATCCGGCCTCCCTCCCTGGTGTCTGGTGCCGGAGAGCTTAGGGGGAGGCGCGGGCGACCGGAACTGGTCCCAACCGCGGGACCGTCATGCCATCGGCAGCCTATTTCCTCTTCCCCGCCGCCTGGAACCGGCCGACATACTCCGCCATCAGCGTGCGGATCGCGGCGCCGATCCTGGCGTAGTCGGTCTCGTTCAGGTTGGCGAGCGACACCCGGGCCGAGGGGTGCAGCGTGCCGAAGCCGCGGCCCGGCAGCAGCACCACGCCGCTTTCCTTGGCCAGCCGGAACAGCACCTCCTGCGGCTTCGTGTTCTTCATGAACCAGTCGACGAACTTGCGCCCGTGCAGCCGGGTGCCCAGCACCTCGAGATCCAGGATGGTGTAGTAGTCGACCGAGTTCTCGTCTTCCTCCAGCGTCACCCCGGCGGCCTGGTACAGCGCGGCCTTGCGGCGGCGGATGATCCGCTTCATCGCGTTCTTGTAGGAATCGGGCTCGTCCATCAGGCAGAACAGCGAGAACAGCACCATCTGCACCTGCTGCGGCGTCGACAGGCCGGCGGTGTGGTTCAGCGCGACGGTGCGGCTGTCGGCCACCACCCGGTCGATGAAGGGCAGGCGGCGGGGGTCGGTGGTGATCGACGCATAGCGCTCGTCCAGCTCCTTCTGCACCCTGGCCGGCAGCCTGGCGATGGCGCGGTCCAGCACGTTGTCCCTGTGGGTGGCGATCACGCCGAGGCGCCAGCCGGTGGCGCCGAAATACTTGGAGTAGGAATAGACCAGGATCGTGTTCTGCGGGCAGGTCGCGAACAGCGACACGAAATCGTCGGCGAAGGTGCCGTAGACGTCGTCGGTCAGGAGGATCAGGTCGGGCCGCCTGGCCACGATCTCCTGCAGCCGCTTCAGGTTGGCCGCGCCCAGCTTGACCGAGGGCGGGTTGGACGGGTTGACCAGGAAGAAGGCCTTCACCTTCGGGTCGAGCAGCTTGTCGAGCTCCTTGTCGCCGTACTGCCAGCCCTTCTCCGCATCGGCGTTCAGCCCGACCTCGACCAGCCTGTAGTCGTTGAGATGCGGGATCTCGATATAGGGGGTGAAGATCGGCAGGCCGATCGCGATCGAATCGCCCGGCGCCAGCAGCCGGTTCTCGCGCAGGCTGTTGAACAGATAGGTCATCGCCGCGGTGCCGCCTTCGACCGCGTAGAGGTCGAAATCGCCGACGAAGGACTGGCGGCCGATCATCTCCTTGCGGAGGTACTGGCCGACGATCTTCTCGGAGAGCACCAGCATCCGGTCCGGCACCGGGTAGTTGCAGGCGAGGATGCCCTCGCACATCTCGTAGAGGAAGTCGCCGGCGGAGAGGCCGAGCTGGTCGCGGACATAGGACACGGCGCCGACCAGGAAGGCGACGCCGGGCACGTCCTTGTGGGCGCGGGCGAAGATCTCGAACCGGCCCTCGATGCCGTCGCGCCGCGGGAAGCCGCCGACCCCTTCCGGCATGTAGGCGAAGGAGCGTTCGGCCTCGGTCATGGCGAACAGGCCGAGCTGGAAGAAGCCGTGGCGCGGCACGGTCGCCAGGAAGTTCGGGTTGCCGCGGCCGGCGTTCAGCATCATCCGGTCGGCGTCGCTCTTCGCCAGCTGGATCAGCGCGTCCTTCAGCTCGAACGGGCTGAGCTTGGCGAGCGAGGCGGCCGTCTTCTCGTCGATGGCGGGTGCGGTGTCGTTCATGATCGTTCTCCTCCCTGGCGCGCTCAGACGAAACCGACCACGAGGGGCCCGAGGATCGTCAGCAGCACATTGGCCATGGCGTAGGTGATGGCGAAGGGCACGGTCGGCACCGAGTTGCCGGCCTTGTCGAGCACGGCACCGAAGGCCGGGTTGGCGCTGCGCGACCCGGACAGGGCGCCGGCCAGGATGGCGGCGTTGTCGTAACGCAGCACGTAGCGGCCGAAGAGCAGCGTCAGCACCAGCGGCACCAGCGTGACCACGAGGCCGAGCACGAAGATCGCGGCGCCGCTTTCCTGCAGCGTGGTCCAGGCCTGGGCGCCGGAGGACAGGCCGACGCAGGCGACGAAGGCGGCGAGGCCGAAATCCTTCAGGATCTGGCCGGCCGCCGACGGCATCGCCCCGAAGGTCGGGTGCTTGGCGCGCAGCCAGCCGAAGACGAGGCCGGACAGCAGCGCGCCGCCGCCGCTGCCCAGGGTCAGCGGGATGCCGCCGACCCGCGCGGTTATCAGGCCGACCAGCAGGCCCAGCAGGATGCCGAGGCCGAGATAGACGAAATCGGTCTTGTCGCTGGGCGCGATCTCGTAGCCGAGCAGCTTCGCCGCCCGGTCGACATCGGAGGCGGCGCCCTGCAGCGTGATCACGTCGCCGTGATGCAGCGCGGTGCCGTCCAGCACCGGCAGCGGCCGCTCCATCCGGGTGATGCCGGCGATGTAGACGCCGTGCCTGGCTGCGGCGTCGGCCTGGGCCTTGAGCTCGCCGATGGTCTTGCCGCTGGCGCCGGGGCGGGTGAAGACCACGTCGCGGAGATGCAGCACCATGTCCATGCCCGCCGCCGCAGCCTCTTCGGTGCCGATCGCCGGCGCCGCCGCGACCACCGCCTCGCGCCGGCCGACCACCAGCACATGGTCGCCGGCCGCGAGCCGCAGACCGGGGTCGACCGCCGGCGCCGAATCGCCGCGGCGCACCCGCTCGATCGTGATCCCCGGCGCCGCGGCCTCGATCTCGCCGACCGTCCGCCCGGCGGCCGCGATGACGGCGTAGGCGCGGCCGACCAGCGCCGGCGCCGCCGCGACGTCGCCGCGGCCCAGCACGGCGCCGCCGCCGGCCAGCGCCCGCTCGGCCTTCACCGCATCCTCGCGGATGTCGCGGCCGAACAGGCGCGGGATCAGGATCAGGCAGACCAGGATCGGCCCCAGCGAGCCGAAGATGTAGGTGACGGCATAGCCGATCGCGATCTCGGATTGCTGGCGCGCCACCTCCTCCGCGGGCAGGCCCAGGCGGTTCAGCGTGTCGCCGGCGGTGCCGATGATCGCCGACTGGGTCAGCCCGCCGGCGGCGATGCCGGCCGCCAGCCCCTTGTCCAGCCCGCCGATCCGGGCGCAGAGAATGACGGTGACCAGCGCCGTCGCCGCCAGGAACACGGCCAGCACGATCTCGCGCAGCGCCGAGCGGTTCAGCGAATTGAAGAATTGCGGGCCGCTCTCGAAGCCGACGGCGTAGATGAACAGGGCGAAGGCCACCGCCTTGATGCCGGGATCGATCGTCACCCCGACCTGGCTGATCAGCACCGCGGCGATCAGCGAGCCGGCGACCCCGCCGAACTGGAACCGGCCGAACTGGATCTTGCCGACGGCGTAGCCGATCGCCAGCGACAGGAACAATGCGGCCTCTGGCGAGGCTTTGAATAAATTATGAAGTATTTCCATGTGTGTGCTCCATCACTGGATGGCACTACACGACAATCGCCGATGACGTCGGCGGCGTCATCAAAAATCCATTCCATGAATACAATAGTAGTCGCTGCCGCGACTGCGGCCGAATCAGATCACGGCTCGGCGAGGCCGGATCGCACGGCGTGTCGGCAGGCAGCGATTGCAAAGGGGGCTGGAGCGGGTGAAGGGAATCGAACCCTCGTCGTAAGCTTGGGAAGCTTCTGCTCTACCATTGAGCTACACCCGCGCGCCGTCGGTTATAGGCGAAGCGGCGATGCCGTTCAAGGCGCCTCGACGACGCCGCGTAACCCTGTTTTGTTCGCGATGCTGGGAAACGGCGTCCCGCCGGTCTAGATAGGATCGGTGCCCGTCCGCGGCGGGCGGGCGGCGGGAATGGAGCGCGCATGAGCGGCGAGATCGCCACCATGATGGACCTGCTGGCGCGGCTGCCGGGGCTGGGGCCCCGGTCGGCGCGCCGGATCGCGCTGCATCTGCTGCGCCACCGCGACACCGCGATGCGCCCGCTGGCCCAGGCGCTCGAGGCTGCCGCCACGGCGATCGTGCCCTGCTCCATCTGCGGCAACCTCGACACCGTCGACCCCTGCCCGATCTGCAGCGACCCGGCCCGCGACGCCGGGGTGATCTGCGTGGTCGAGCAGGTGGCCGACCTGTGGGCGCTGGAGCGGGCGCGCGCCTTCCGCGGCCGCTACCACGTGCTGGGCGGCACCCTGTCGGCGATCGACGGTGTCGGGCCGGAGGACCTGGCGATCCCCCGCCTGCTGGCCCGCGCCCGCGAACCCGGCGTGACCGAGGTGATCCTGGCCCTGAACGCCACGGTCGACGGCCAGACCACCGCGCATTACCTGGCCGAGAAGCTGGAGGGCGCCGGCCCCAGCGTCACCCGGCTGGCGCATGGCGTGCCGGTGGGCGGCGAGCTGGACTATCTCGACGACGGCACCCTGGTCGCCGCCCTGCGCTCGCGCCGCGGGCTGCAGCCATAGACCCCTACCCTGGCAGCGGCGGGGCGCGCGGCGGCACCGGAGTGGACTGGACAAACGAGGGGGTGGGCTGGCCCTGCGCCAGGAAGCGGGCGGGCAGCCGGTCCAGCGTCTCGATCGCCTCGACATGCACCTTCAGGATGAAGCAGTCCTCGCCGGTGATGCGGTGGCATTCCGCCACCTGGGGCATGGCCCGCGCCAGCTCGGCGACCTTCGGCACCTGCCCCGGCATCGGCCGGATGCGGACGAACACGGTCAGCGGATAGCCGAGCGCCTTCGGCTCCAGCTCCAGCCGCCAGCCGCGGATCACCCCCGCCTCCTCCAGCCGCAGCAGCCGCTCGCGCACTGCCGGCGCCGACATGCCGACGCGCCGCGCCAGCTCGGCCGTGCCCAGGCGCGGCTCGGCCTGCAGCAGGCGGATCAGCGCGAGGTTGCGCTCGTCGGCGAGCAGCGGCGAGACCTGGAAGGCCAAATCAACGGATCTCCTTCGAAACGAAGGCAGATGAAAGCGACAAGCTTCGACCGATCATGGGCCGGATCGCCGGGGCATGCAAATCTTCGGCATGTCGACCCATGAGACCTCCGCCCCCGCGCCGCTGGCGCAGCGGGTGCCGCCACAGCTGTTCTTCGTCGTCAGCGCCGTGTTCCACTATCTGGGGCCGGCCTGCGCCGTGCTGCTGTTCGCCGCGGTCGAGGTGCTGGGCGTGGCCTGGCTGCGCATCGCCACGGCCGCCCTGGTCTTCGCGCTGTGGCGCCGGCCCTGGCGGCTGTGGCGGCGCAGCAGCCCGGCCGATCGCCGCACGCTGCTGGCGCTGGGCTTGGTGCTGGCGGCGATGAACGGCTGCTTCTACCTGGCCATCGCCCGGCTGCCGCTGGCGACGGTCGGCGCCATCGAGTTCCTGGGGCCGATCGGCTTGGCGCTGGCCGGGCTGCGCAGCCGGCGGAACCTCGCGGCGCTGGGTCTGGCGGCGGCCGGCGTGGCGCTGCTGACCCAGATCCGGCTGGAGGGCGACGCGCTGGGCTATGCCCTGGCCTTCGCCAATTGCGCGCTGTTCGTCGCCTACATCGTGCTGGGCCACCGCATCGCCGGGGCCGGCGGCATCGACGGGCTGGCCGCGGCGATGCTGGCGGCGCTAGCGGCGATCACCCCGTTCGGGCTGGGCCCGGCCCTGCCGGCGCTGGCGGATCCGGCGCTGCTGCTGGCCGGGATCGGGGTCGGCGTCGCCTCCTCGGTCATCCCCTATGCCTGCGACCTGCTGGCCATGGCCCGGCTGCCGCGCGCCAGCTTCGCGCTGATGCTGGCGCTGCTGCCGGCCACCGCCGCCGGGATCGGCGTCCTGGTGCTGGGACAGATCCCCTCGGCCCGGGACCTGGCCGGCATCGGTCTGGTGATGGCCGGCGTCGCCCTGCATCGGGCCGTTCGGGCCTGACAGGCCAAAAAAAATTGCTGACCAGCTGACTGGGACGATAATCTCACCCCGGTGACACAATCGCGCCAACATCTGCCGATATCCAGATTCACAAGCGCGGTGACGACGCGGCCTCGATCCCAATCGCAGGACCTCGTCATCGGGCAGCCCGCCGGCGGCAGGTCCGGCCCGTGAGTCAGCGAGATCGAGCGAGCGACGGGGCACGCCGGCGAGCACCGGTCCCCCGGTCCAGCGGCAAATTGCCGGCTCGGCAGCGGCGACGACGCAAATAAGTTTGAATCAAAGTTTATTTGATGGAAGGGGAGCACCTTGGACGTCATTCATGGGACCGCACCGGTCGCGGCAGAAGACCGCAGCGGCCGCCCGAGGAGCCTCCGTCTCCTCCTGTAGCCTTCCGGACAGGCCGGCAAGGCCGGCCGACCACTCGGACACTTCAAGCTCAAATTCCTCCCGCCATCGCGCGGGAGCGGTGAGGCGGCCTTCGCCACGAAGGGCGCCAACGGCCCTGTCATGTCCGCTCCGAGGGCGGGCGGCGGCCTTCGATCGAACCAAAAAAGGATGAAGCAATGACGGACTATATCGGCGACGATAGCAACAACACCTTCACCGGCGGCAGCGGCAGCGATACCTTCATCGGGCGCGGCGGCAACGACACGCTCACGGGTGGCGGCGGCAGCGACACCTTCAAATACGACACCCGGCAGTTCGGCGCCGATGTCATCAAGGACTTCGTCGCCGGCGCCGGCGGCGACAGGATCGACCTGTCCTTTCTGAAGGTCGCCGATCTCGCCAGCCTGACGCCCTTCATGACCGAGGATAACGGCAACGTCCTCATCAAGCTCGGCTACAACAGCTGGACCGAGAGCATCCTCATCGAGAACACCACCATCGCCCAGCTGACCGCAGCGAACTTCGTCTTCAACACCTCGTCCGATGTGGTCAACACCACCGGCACCGGCTATCGCGACGTCCTGTTCGGCGGCAACGCCAACGACATCCTCCGCGGCGGCGACGGCAACGACACCCTCGTCGGCGGCGTCGGCAACGACACGCTCACCGGCGGCGGCGACGAGGACACGCTGCGCGGCGGCGGCGGCAGCGACACCTTCGACTACAACAGCCGGCAGTTCGGCGCCGATGTCATCAAGGACTTCACCGCCGGCGCCGGCGGCGACAGGATCGACCTGTCCTTCCTGAAGGTCGCCGATCTCGCCAGCCTGACGCCCTTCATGACCGAGGATAACGGCAACGTCCTCATCAAACTCGGCTACAACAGCTGGACCGAGAGCATCCTCATCGAGAACACCACCATCGCCCAGCTGACCGCGGCGAACTTCGTCTTCAACACCTCGTCCGACGTGGTCAACACCACCGGCACCGGCTATCGCGACGTCCTGTTCGGCGGCAACGCCAACGACATCCTCCGCGGCGGCGACGGCAACGACAGCCTCGTCGGCGGCGCCAACAGCGACACCATCACCGGCGGCGGCGACGACGACACGCTGCGCGGCGGCGGCGGCAGCGACACCTTCGTCTACAACAGCCGGCAGTTCGGCGCCGATGTCATCAAGGACTTCACCGCCGGCGCCGGCGGCGACAGGATCGACCTGTCCTTCCTGAAGGTCGCCGATCTCGCCAGCCTGACGCCCTTCATGACCGAGGATAACGGCAACGTCCTCATCAAACTCGGCTACAACAGCTGGACCGAGAGCATCCTCATCGAGAACACCACCATCGCCCAGCTGACCGCGGCGAACTTCGTCTTCAACACGTCGCCTGACGTGATCAACACCACCGGCACCGGCTATCGCGACGTCCTGTTCGGCGGCAGCGCCAACGACATCCTCCGCGGCGGCGACGGCGACGACACCATCGTCGGCGGCGCCAACAGCGACACCATCACCGGCGGCGGCGACGACGACACGCTGCGCGGCGGCAGCGGCAGCGACACCTTCGTCTACAACAGCCGGCAATTCGGCGACGACGTCATCAAGGACTTCACCCGCGGCGCCGGCGGCGACAAGATCGACCTGAGCTTCCTGAAGGTCGCCGATCTCGCCAGCCTGACGCCCTTCATGGAGGAGGTCGATGGCGGTGTCGTTATCACCCTCGGCTACAACAGCTGGTCCGAGACGATCCGCATCGAGAACACCACCATCGCCCAGCTGACCGCGGCGAACTTCGTCTTCAACGCCTCGTCCGACGTAGTCAACACCACCGGCACCGGCTATCGCGACGTCCTGTTCGGCGGCAACGCCACCGACAGCCTCTCCGGCGGCGACGGCAACGACAGCCTCGCCGGCGGCGCCGGCGACGACGTGCTTCGCGGCGGCACCGGCAGCGACCGGTTCTTCGGCGGCACCGGCAACGACACCGTCACCTATTTCGGCACCGACGGTGCCGTCACGGTGAACCTGGCCACCGGCGTCGGCAGCAGCGGCGAGGCGCAGGGCGACACCTTCAACGGCGTCGAGAACGTCTATGGCGGCAAGGCCGGCGACACGCTGACCGGCAATGCCGGCGCCAACATCCTCAAGGGGTATGACGGCAACGACCAGCTTGCCGGCGGGGATGGGAACGACATCCTCAACGGCGGGACCGGCGGCGATTCCATCAACGGCGGGGCCGGCATCGACCTCGGCACCTATTTCGACAGCGCCGTGGGCGTGACCGTGAACCTCGCCGCCGGCACCGGCAGCGGCGGCACCGCGCATGGCGACACCCTGGCCGCGGTCGAGGCCGTCAACGGTTCCACCCATGCCGACACGCTGATCGGCAGCAGCGCCGCCAATACCCTGCGCGGCGGCGACGGCAACGATTTCCTCCGCGGCGGTGCTGGCGCCGATGTCCTCGACGGCGGCGCCGGCGTCGATACGGTCAGCTACACCGACAGCGCCAAGGGCGTGACCGTCAATCTGGCCGCGGGCACCGGCAGCGGCGGCACCGCCACGGGCGATACGCTGCTCTCCATCGAATCCGTCAACGGCTCCAGCTACGCCGACACGCTGATCGGCAACAGCGTGGCCAACGCCCTGACCGGTGCGGGCGGAAAGGACGTGCTGACCGGCGGGGCCGGGTCCGACCGCTTCGTCTTCGGCGCCGGCCACAGCGCGACGGGATCCGCCAACGCCGACCGGATCACCGATTTCAGCCACGCCCAGGGCGACAGGATCGACCTGTCGCTGATCGACGCCAACACCGGCGCCGCCGGAAACCAGGCCTTCAGCTTCATCGGCACCGAAGCCTATACCGGCGTCGCCGGCCAGCTGCGCTATGTCGTCTCCAACGGCGACGCGGTGATCGCCGGCGATACCGACGGCGACAAGGTTTCCGACTTCAACATCGTGCTCGACAACATCGGCAGCCTGCAGGCCTCCGACTTCGTCCTGTAACGCCGACAGGCCCGGTGCCGGCCTCGCCGGCACCGGGGATCCTTGCAGCAATCGACGACGTCGCGCATCGCCGGCGGCGTAGGAGTTCTCTCCGGTCGAGGATTGCCGGCACAAGGTGACTGCGATACACTCGATTTATCTTAAAATATTGCAAGAAAATAAGCATCTTGGATGGCATTCGTGGAACGGGGATCTGTCGATGACGCCTCGCAGGGGACCGCGGCCTGCGCCCATACGGCGAGATCTCCTTTCTTGTGACATCCGTCCGGAACGGCCGGTGAAACCGGCTATCCGGTAGGAAGATCGAGGGTTGTCCGCACGCGCGCCCCGGCGAAGGTGTCCTGCGCGGCGCTGTCACACCCGGTGTCCACGCCGAGGCCGTTCGGCGGGCATTCGATCGAACCTTCGGCAAGGGAAGACGCGACGATGAACCATGTCGGCGGCAATCTCGACACCATCATCACCGACGGCAGCCCGCAGGCCTCCGGCTTCGTGCTGTAGCTCCATCGATCGAGGGGGACGTTCACGCGAGGGGGGACGTTCACGGGGACAGCCGTCCCGCGGACGCCAGCCTCCCAACCGCCAAGGAGGAGACCATGCCTGACTTCGACGGAACCGATGGCGACGATATCATCCGGGGCTCGCAGGAAGCGGACCGCATCCGCGGCCTCGGCGGAAACGATGTCCTCAACGGCCTCGGCGGAGCCGACATCCTCGATGGCGGGGACGGCACGGACATCGTCTCCTACTTCGACAGCACTGTGGGCGTGATGGTGAACTTGGCCACCGGCACCGGCAGCGGCGGCACCGCCGAGGGCGACACCCTGATCTCGATCGAACGGGTCCACGGCTCCGCCTACGATGATGTCCTGACCGGCAGCCAAGACAACGACATCTTTATGGGCTACGCCGGGAACGACCTCCTCGACGGTGGCGACGGCAGCGACAGGCTCGACGGCCACCAGGGCAGAGACGATCTCACGGGCGGTTCCGGGGCCGACGCTCTCCACGGAGGCGACGGCGGCGACGATCTCGCAGGCGGTTCCGGGGCCGACATCGTCGATGGCGGTAACGGCATCGACACGGCCCGCTATTCCGACAGCACCGCGGGTGTGACCGTGAATCTGGCCGCCGGCACCGGCAACGGCGGCGATGCCGAGGGCGACACGCTGATATCGATCGAGAACCTGCATGGCTCCGCCTATGCCGACAAGCTGACAGGCGGCAGCGGTGTCGAAAGCCTGTTCGGGGAAGACGGCGACGATGTCCTCGAAGGCCTCGGCGCAGACGATAGCCTTCAAGGCGGTGCCGGCGACGATGCCCTCCACGGCGGTGAAGGGAACGATTACCTCTCCGGCGACGTGGGCACGGACACCCTCGACGGTGACAATGGAAATGACCAGCTTTATGGCTACCACGGGAACGACGTCCTCCGCGGCGGTGAAGGGAACGACTATCTCTACACCGGAGAAGGGGCCGACATTCTCGATGGCGGCAGCGGCACCGATGAGGTCTCCTACGACGACAGCCCCGCGGGGGTGATGGTGAACCTCTCCACCGGTGCCGCCAGCGGCGGCACCGCCGCTGGCGATTCCCTAATCTCGATCGAACAGGTCCGAGGTTCCGTCCATGCCGACACCCTGATCGGCAGCGGCTCCGCCGAACACCTGGTCGGAGGCGATGGTGATGACGTCCTCGAAGGTCATGACGGAGACGACACCCTCGACGACGGCATCTACTTTCTCCACCCCGGCTTTGGCAACGATATCTTCCGCGGCGGCAACGGCGACGACACCATCTACGGTGGTCCCGGGACCGATACCCTCGATGGCGGCGACGGCTACGATCTGGCCATCCACTCCCGCAGCACCGTGGGCGTGAGGGTGGACCTGACCACCGGCACCGGCGGCGGCGGCACTGCCACCGGCGACACGCTGATCTCGATCGAAGCCGTCGAGGGGTCCGACCATGCCGACGTCCTGACCGGCGATACCGGATCCAACACCCTGGCCGGGGGCTGGGGCAAGGACGTGCTCACCGGCGGGGACGGCGCCGACCACTTCGCCTTCGCCTTCGACAATAGCATACCGCTCCGCTCCGATGGCGACCGGATCACCGATTTCAGCCGCGCCCAGGGGGACAAGATCAACCTGTCGGCGAGCGACGCCGACCTCGGCACCGCCGGCGACCAAGCCTTCACCTTTATTGGCACCGCAGCCTACACCGGGGTCGCCGGACAGCTGCGCTATGGCGTCTCCTGGGGCAATGCCGTGATTGCCGGCGACATGGACGGCGACGGCGTCTCCGACTTCCACATCGTGCTCGCCAACATCGGCAGCCTGCAGGCCGCCGATTTCGTCTTGTAACGGAACCGACCCGGCGCCGGCCGCACGACATCGGCTAGAGTCGCGGGTGAACGCAATGATCCAAACTGCTGCGGACGGGAGCGGAGCGAACGCCGGCTCCGCCTCCAGATGCGGTGCCACAGGGGGAGAGAGACATGGCGAGTCGCATTGACGGGACGTCTGGCGACGACGTCCTTACCGGGACGGATCAAGCCGACGAGATCTACGGCTACGCCGGCGACGATCGGCTGGCCGGCGGCGCCGGGGCGGACGTCCTCGACGGCGGTGAGGGCTTCGATACCGTCAGCTACGGCGACAGCACCAAAGGCGTGACGGTGAACCTGGCAACCGGCATCGGCAGCAGCGGCACCGCGTTCGGCGACACCCTGGTCTCGATCGAAGCGGTCGAGGGCTCCGCCTATGCCGACACCCTGATCGGCAGCGCCGCCGCGGAGACCCTCCGCGGCGGCCAGGGCGACGACGTGCTCCGCGGCGGGGCCGGGGCCGACACCCTCGACGGCGGGGCCGGCTTCGACACCGTCAGCTTCGCCGACAGCACCAAAGGGGTGAGGGTCAACCTCGCTGCCGGCAGCGGCACCGCCGGGACGGCATTCGGCGACCATCTGATCTCGATCGAAGCGGTCGAGGGCTCCGCCCATGCCGACATCCTGCTCGGCAGCGCCATGAAAGACACACTGCGCGGCGGCGGCGGCGACGACACGGTCCAAGGCGGTGCCGGGGCGGACACCCTGGATGGCGGGGGCGGCTTCGACCTCGCCAGCTATTCCGAGAGCAACGTGGGCGTGAGGGTGAACCTGGCAACCGGAACCGGCCTCTACGGCACCGCGCATGGCGACGTCTTGATCTCGATCGAGGCCGTCATCGGCTCCCGCTTCATCGACGTTCTGACCGGCACCGGCGACGCCAACGTCCTGCGCGGCGGCGACGGTGACGATTTCCTTCTCGGCGAAGCCGGGGACGACACCCTCGACGGCGGCAACGGGAACGACACTCTCGACAGCGGTGCCGGGGCCGACGAACTCGACGGCGGTGCCGGCTTCGATACGGCCCGCTACGGCACCAGCACCCTGAGGGTGATCGTGGATCTGTCCGCGGGCACCGGCG